>JAUNBO010000221.1 GCA_030527065.1 Bacillota bacterium
CTCCCGAATGACTTTCGGCGGAAAGGGACAGCAGCAGCACTTTTTCCGTCTCCGGGCCCGGCCCGACGCCGCCGGCACAGCAGCCGGGGACCCACAGGACCTCCGCCCCCCGGCAAAGCAGCGGCAGCCTGTCCCGCAGCTCTCTGGGCACCTTCTTGTCCACAAAAAGATCCTGCAGCTTTTTGCTGCCTTCCATGCCCCGGGGCCGTATCCAGTCTCCGGGCCGCCGGTTCCGGCAGACGAGAGGCGGCCCCAGCTGCTTTTCCAGGGCAGACAAGTCCAGGGCCACCTGGTTTTTATCTGCCTTGCCGCCGGCGGCAAGGCCCCTTCTCCATTCCTCCGCCTCCAGGGCGCAGACGGTGAGGCTCCGCCCCGCCTCCGGCAGCTCCAGGGTCCCCCGGCCGGGGACCGGATATGCAAAGGAGACAGGGACGTCCCCGGCCTTCTCCGCCTCCCGGCTTTCCGGCGTCAGGAAAAACACCTTCTCCCCTCTGCGGCGCAGGCGGTACCGGCCCGGAAAATCCAGTTCTCCCTCCCGGTCTTCCATGATAAGGGCCTCCGCTTCTTCCAGATGGACGGCGGCCACGTCCTGGATCAGGCCCAATTCCCGGAAAGCGTCCAGAAGGGCCCGCTTCCGCAGGGCCGGATGAAGCTCTTTCAGGGCCGCCAGAGAAGCTGCGCTCCCCTGCTCCGTCCGTTCCCGCTCCACCCCCCGGGCCAGGGCGTACAGGCAATCCTTGTCCTGGGCGGCAATGGCCGCCAGCCGGGCCAGGGCCTGGACGATATTCGGGTTATAATTCTCCTGTAAGTAAGGGATCAATTCCAGCCGGATGCGGTTTCTCGTGTAGAGCACCTCTTCATTGGTGCGGTCACGACAGGGCGCAAGCCCCTTCTCCCGGCAGTAATCCTCTATCTCCTGCCGGCTCACGTCCAGCAGGGGCCGCACGATCCAGCCGTCCCTGATGTATTCCATGCCAGCCAGGCCGTCGGTGCCCGTGCCCCGGAGGATACGCATCAGCACGGTCTCCGCCTGGTCCTCCAGGTTCTGGGCCACGGCGACGCAGACCGGTCTGCGGGGGTCTTCTTCCAGAAAGCGCCTCCGCTCCTCTTCAAAGACCCGGTAGCGCAGCTGCCGCCCCGCCTCTTCCTCTCCGAGCCGCCATTCCGCCGCAAGGGCAGGTACATTGAAGGCCAGCCCCCGGCAAGGCCGCCCCAGCTCTTTGCAGAAGCTTTCCGTAAAGGCCTGGTCCCGGTCCGCCGCTTCTCCCCGTATGCCGTGGTTCACGTGGACAGCAGAAAGGCTCATGCCCCAGCCCGGGGCCAGGTGATGGAGCACATGAAAAAGGCACAGCGAATCCGGGCCTCCCGAGACGCCCGCCACAATGTGCCCTCCCTGCTCCGCAAGGCCGTAAGCTTCCATCACCCTGCGTACTTTATCTTCTACTGTTTTCATAACAGCGGTACACCGCCGCCCCCCGGCGGACGCTCCTTTTGTCTTCCCTGCGGCTCCCCTCTGGCGCTGAAACGGCAAGCCGCTGTTCAACGCACATAAAGCCGCTGACGGCAGGGCCCGCATACGCTTTGCCGGCGAAAAGCAAGCCCGGCTTAACTATAAATCATGGCCCATTTTCTGTCAAGCCGCCCCGC
>JAUNBO010000067.1 GCA_030527065.1 Bacillota bacterium
TTCCCATTTTGCCGCTTGTATGAAAGCCCTTTCCGGGTTATAATTGACAATGAAATTTCCGCTCAAAACGAAAGGATATCAAACCATGCAAAATTCAAAAATCATTGCGCCGGGCGTATATTGGCTGGGCGCAGACGACCGGAGACTCAGTCTCTTTGAAAACCTCTTCCCCCTGGAGGACGGCGTGGCCTACAACACCTATGCGGTCATGGGTGAGAAGACAGCCCTCATCGATACGGTGGACAGCGCAGTTACGCAGCAATACCTTGAAAACCTGGAAGGTGTGCTTGACGGACGCAGCCCGGACTATCTCATCGTAAACCACATGGAGCCGGACCACTGCTCTCTTGTCGCTGAGCTGATGCGCCGCTATCCCGATATGCATGCCGTGGGCACGGCCAAGGTGCCGGCCCTCGTGAGGCAATTTTACGGGGACGACATTTCTCCCCGCTTTCTCCCCGTGAAAGACGGCGATGCCCTGGACCTGGGCGGGCGGACGCTCCACTTCGCCACTGCACCGATGGTACACTGGCCGGAGGTCATGTTCACCTACGACGACAAAGCGAAGGCTCTGTTCAGCGCCGACGCCTTTGGCTCTTTCGGGGCGCATCACTCCGGCATTTTCGACGGCGACTGGGGCACAGGCGAAACCGTGGAGCAGGAGATGCGCCGCTACTACACCAATATCGTCGGCAAGTACGGCCCGCAGGTGCTTGCGGCCCTCCGAAAGGCCTCGGCACTCGAGATAGAGTTCATCTGCCCCCTGCACGGCCCGGTCTGGCGCAACCATATCCCATGGCTTCTGGAAAAGTATACTGCCTGGGCGGGCTATACGCCGGAAAAGCGCGGCGCCCTCGTGGTCTACGGTTCCATGTACGGGAACACCGGGTCGGCGGCGTCCCGCATTGCGATGGAGCTGGCGGCCCGAAGTGCAGGCGAGGTCCGGCTCTACGATGTGAGCAAGACCCATAAAAGCTACCTGGTCGCAGAGGCGTTCCGCCTCAGCCATATCGTTCTCGCCGCTCCTACCTACAATGCAGGGATCTACCCGCCGGTGCGGGAATTTGTGGAGGACCTTGGGACCCTCGGATTAAAGGGACGCACTGCGGCCATCATCGAAAACGGCTCCTGGGCGCCGATGAGCGGGAAGCTCCTGCGGGAGATGGCCGGGGCGCTGCCCGGCTGGACTGTGCTGGAGCCGGCGCTTACCCTGCGCGGTGCAGAGTGCGGCGAAGCCGAGCTGGAAGCGTTTCTTTCTATAGTGGCAGGCTCTATTAACGAACAGTAGTGTATTCACAGACCAGCAACGCCGGGGCATGGCTCCGGCGTTTTGTTTTTTTGGCGCACCTTTGCAGCAAAGCGCCCTGAACCCGGCGGCCGGCTCCCCAAAGGCCGCAAGCGGTAAAAAATCAGAAATTCCGGGCTGTAAAATTTCTCTTGACAGCAATAACTGTAACTGATATAGTTTCAGTAATAAGCGCGCAATTGATTCATGAACATCTGCCTTCAATCGGATAAAGGAGAACACTATGCCACATTGGAAATCTTTGATTTTTGTCATTGTTATGACGGCAGCCCTGCTGCTGGCCGCCTGTGCCGGAACTGAAACGGAGCCCGGGACCGACGCCGATTCACAGCCGGAAGAATCCGCCGATGCTGCTGAACGGCCGGACCTTCTGGGCAGCTTCACGGCCACGGACCTGAACGGAGACCCGGCGGACCAGTCCATTTTCGACGGCTACGAGCTGACCATGGTAAACGTGTGGGCCACCTTCTGCGGCCCCTGCCTGCAGGAGATGCCGGATCTGGGCGAGCTGGCGGAGGAGTACAGCGACCAGGGCGTTCAGATCGTGGGCCTGGTGGCCGACGTGCTGGAATCCGACGGGACCATCAGCCAGGAGCAGGTGGACCTGGCCCGGGAAATCGTGACCGAGACCGGGGCGAACTATCTGCATTTACTTCCCTCCGAAGACCTTTACGGCATCCTGGCCCAATGCCAGTTTGTCCCCACCACGTTCTTCGTGGACTCAGAAGGGAAACAGGTGGGCCGCGCCTATGTGCAGGCCATGAGCAAATCTCAATGGAAGGAGGTCATCCAGTCGGTACTGGCTGAAATGGAGTCATGAGTTATCTGCGGGAAAACCGGGCTGCCGCCGCTGCGATCTTAGCGGCTTTGGCCTTCCTGCTCATCGGCGTGGGGCGGGGAGAAGCGGCGGTGGTCCTCCGAAAAGCGGTGACCATCTGCATGGAGTGTATCGGTCTTGGGTAAGTGGACAGGCGCCGTGAAACGACGCCTGAGGACCTGGGTCCAGGTCTGCTTTACCGCTCTGAGCAACGGTTACGCCGCCGGCTTCGTTCAGGGCACTGTCTGGCGGGGAGACAGCAAAGCCATTTGCGTGCCGGGCCTCAATTGTTACTCCTGCCCCGGAGCCCTGGGCAGCTGTCCCATCGGCGCATTTCAATCGGTAATAAGCAGCCGGAACTATCATTTTACCTTTTATGTGACGGGCTTTCTGATCCTTGTGGGCGCAGTGTGCGGCCGCTTTGTCTGCGGCTGGCTGTGCCCTTTCGGGCTGGTCCAGGATCTGCTGCACAAAATTCCTTTTTTCAGGAAGCTCAGAAAGCTGCCGGGGGACCGCTGGCTCCGGTTTCTCAAATATGCGATCCTGGCAGGCTTTGTCATCATCCTGCCGCTGACGGTGCTGGACGTGGCAGGCCAGGGACAGCCCTGGTTCTGTAAATACATCTGCCCCTCGGGCACGCTGTTTGCGGGTCTGCCCCTGATAGGGACCACCCCCGCCCTTCAAGGGGCCCTGGGCTGGCTCTTCACCTGGAAAGCGGCGGTCCTGGCGGCGCTGCTGCTGCTTTCGATCCCGGTGTACCGCCCCTTCTGCCGGTATCTTTGTCCTCTTGGGGCAATCTATGGCTTGTTCAATCCCATCGCCCTTTACCGGTTCCGCATCGACAAAACGAAATGCACGGAATGCGGCGACTGCCGGCAGGCCTGCAAGCTGGATATTCCGGTGCACAGGACCCCCAACAGTCCCGAATGCATCCGCTGCGGCGATTGCCGGCGGGCCTGTCCCAACGGGGCTCTTTGCCTTGCGGCAGAAAGGCGAAAGGAGGCGCCGGAATCATGACGGATATTTTTCTCCGACGGGCCATGGGCCGGCGTCCCATTTCAATCATAAAGGAGGTCTTTGAACCATGACAGGAGCCTTTTCTCTGGCGGTCCACGCACTGGTCTATCTGAACCATAAAGGGGAAAGCCTCTCCAGCGAGGTGCTGGCGGAGAACATCTGCACAAACCCCGCCCGGGTGCGAAAGGTGATGGCCCTGCTGAAACGGTCGGGGCTTGTGGCCACAAAGGAAGGGGCCCAGGGGGGATATACCTTTACCGGCGACCCCGCCTCTGTGACCCTGCGCCAGGTAGCCGACGCCGTGGACGCCCGGCTGGTGGAGGCCGGCTGGCGCTCCGGCAGCCAGGACATGGAGTGTCTGGTGGCCTCTGGCATGGCCCGGATTATGGACGGCATTTACTCCGGCCTGGACGCCCAGTGCCGGGAAACGCTGGAAGGCATCACCATCGCGGACATCGACAGGCAAATCTTTGGGTGATACGCCCGCCAACCCCTGCAGCCCCCCTCCGGGCGACCCAAAGAAACCCTTCCGGGCTGGACGGGGGGCCTCCGGTTGTGATATAATTACAATGTTGCGCAAGGACAGGAACAGCGGCATTGCAGCATTTCCGCAACGAACGCAGCACTGCATCGTTAGGCGGGGGCTTCCTGTGACATGTGCCCGCCGGCCGTCATAATATATAGCCTGTGAAGGCTCTGAATATCACGTTTTAAGGAGGCGTCATGACTACTTTACAGCTTGCCGATCATAAGCACATCCATTGTGTGGGCATAGGCGGCATAGGCCTTTCCGCCATTGCCGAGATCTTCCTCTGCCGGGGCTACCAGGTGTCCGGCTCCGACATGAAGGAGAGCGACACCGTAGAGCGGCTGGCCGCCCATGGGGCAAGGATCTACATCGGCCATCAGGCCTCCAATGTGGAAGGAGCGGACCTGCTGGTCTATTCCTCCGCCGTGGGCCAGGACAATCCCGAACTCCAGGCCGCCCAGTCCCTGGGGATTCCGGCGGCCTCCCGGGCGGAGGTCCTGGGCGCCCTGATGAAAGAGTGGCCCACCAGCATAGCCGTTTCCGGCACCCATGGCAAAACCACCACCACCTCCATGATCTCCCTCATCCTGACCCAGAGCCGGCAGGACCCCACCATTTTAGTGGGCGGCAATCTGCCGGCCTTCGGCGGCAACGTCCGGGTAGGCCGGGGCCCCCATTTCGTCACGGAGGCCTGCGAATACATGGACAATTTCCTGGAGCTTTCTCCGACCATTGAGATCATTCTCAACATAGATTCCGACCATCTGGACTATTTCAAAGACATCGACCACATTGTCAGCTCCTTTGACCGCTTCTCCCGGCTGGTCCCGGAAGACGGCCTGGTGATCGCCTTCAGCGCCAACCCCTTTGTCAGCTCCATCATAAAGGACCTGAAATGCCGGGTGGTCACCTTCGGCTTCAATGAACAATGCGATTACCATGCGGCAGATATTACCTTTAATGCACAGGGCATGCCCTCCTTCGATCTCTACTACCGGGACGAGAAGCTCTGTCACCTGCAGCTGTCCATTCCCGGCGAGCATAACATCGCCAACGCTCTGGCCGCCTTCGGCTGCTGTCACCTTCTGGGGGTCCCCGTGGAGAGCATCGCCTCTACCCTGGAAAGCTATGCCGGGACCCAGCGCCGCTTTGACGTCATCGGCGTCACCTCCGGCGGCGTCCGGGTGGTGGACGATTACGGCCACCATCCCACAGAGATACGCACCACTCTGAAGGCCACCCAAAACGTGCCCCACAATCAGCTCTGGTGCCTGTTCCAGCCCCACACCTACACCCGCACCATGGCTTTGTTCAATGAATTCGTAGACGCTTTTGAATACGCCGATAAGCTCATTCTCACAGAGATTTACGCCGCCCGGGAAAAGAACATCCACAAGATCAGCGCCCGGGAGCTGGTGGAGGCCATACGGCAGGCTCACCCTGAAAAGGAAGTGCATTTTATAGAAGACTTTCAGGAAATGGCGGACTTTGTCCGGAAGAACGCCCAGCCCGGAGATCTGGTCCTCACCATGGGCGCAGGGGATATTTACAAGGTGGCGGAATTGATCTTAAAATGAGCCAGACGGCGGCAGATCAGAGTGGCCGCTATCCCTACCAGCAGGCCGGAAACCATGCCGGAAAACAGCAGGATGGGAAGATAGAGAAACAGCTTTGGATTCTCCACCACCAGGACCGCCATAAGCAGCTGCCCCGCATTGTGTGCCACGCCGCCGGCCATGCTGACCCCCGCCAGACTGAAAAGCCCTGTCTTTTTTAACAGGATCATCACCGCCAGGCTCAACAGGCCGCCGGAAAGAGCGTAAGCCACGGAGAAAAGGTTGCCGTAAAGGGCTCCCGCCAGGAGGATGCGAAGGACGTTCACCACCAGAGCGCTGCCCGGCCCCAGGGTGTAAAGAGCCACCAGGATCACCAGATTGGCCAGCCCCAGCTTCACGCCGGGCACGGCGCTGCTCAGAGGAAGCAACAGCTCCACCCAGGAGAAGACCAGGGCCAGAGCTGTCAGCAGGGCCAATAACGCCAGCTTGTCTTTGAAAAATTCCCTTCCCCTCTCCGTTTTCATTTTCATCTTCATCACAGCACCGCATCCACTTCCGCACCCTGGCCCTCTACGGTGACCACCACCTGGTTGGGCAGGCAGACGATGGGCTGATTGATCCTGCTTACCTTGCCCTGCTGCTGGCACTGCTTGCCGGCGCAGTCAGAGTCCGCCATGCAGACGGCGCCGCCTTTGATAAAGATCTTGTTGTAATGGTCGTTCTCTTCTATGATAATCTCCCGGTCTTCATACAGACTGTAGACGCCATAGGTCTCTCCTCCCACGGTCACCCGCACCTGACTGCCGCCTTCCCCTCCGAAGCCCGCCGCAAAGGCGGCGCCCCCGCAAAGGACGATCAATATCAATGCCAGAAAGAGATCCGCTTTTTTAAACATGGCGCCGTCTTTTTCTCTCTATTTCATAACGTTTATCTTCACGCCCTGGGCCGTGTCCTCCAGCAGGATGCCCCGGGCCTTCAGCAGGTCCCGGATCTCGTCTGCCCGGGCAAAGTTTTTCGCCTTACGGGCGGCCTGGCGCTCTTCCACCAGAGCCTGGATCTCCGGGTCCACCCCTTCCTCTTCCTGTTCCTCCAGAAGCCCCAGGACGCCGGCCAGCTCGCACAGCAGCTCTCTGCACTTCCCTGCGAATTCCCGGGACGCCCCGTCCTTCACGAAGGTATTTGCTTCCCGGACCAGCTCAAAGATGGCGCTGATGGCGTCGGCGGTATTCAGGTCGTCATCCATGGCCTTCTTGAATTGCTCTCTGTATTTTTCCAGAGCTGCCAGCTGCTCCTGCTCCGCCGGGCTCATGCCGCCCTCTTCTCCATGCTCCTCCAGATGCTTCAGATTGGCCTTGGCGTTCCGGAGGCGGGCCAGGCTGTTCTTTGCCTGTTCCATCAGCTCCCGGCTGAAATTGATGGGGTTGCGGTAATGGCCGGACAGAAGGAAGTAGCGCACCGTTTCCCCGTCGTACTCCTTCAGGATGTCCCGGGCCGTGAAGAAATTGCCCTTGGACTTGGACATCTTTTCATTGTCTATGGTGATATAGCCGTTGTGCATCCAGTAATTGGCGAAGGGTTTGCCCGTGTAGGCCTCCGACTGGGCGATCTCGTTCTCATGATGGGGGAAGATCAGGTCCTGCCCCCCCGCATGGATGTCTATGGTCTCTCCCAGATATTTGGTGGACATGACGGAGCATTCTATGTGCCAGCCGGGCCGCCCCAGTCCCCAGGGGCTTTCCCAGGCCAGCTCGTCCCCGGCCTTTTGGGCCTTCCAGAGAGCAAAGTCCAGAGGATCCTTCTTTCTCTCTTCCACCTCCACCCGGGCGCCGGTTTCCAGATCGTCTATGTTCTGCCGGGACAGCTTTCCGTAACCGGGAAAGCTCCGGGCGCTGTAATAGACGTCTCCGTCCACCTCATAGGCATGGCCTTTTTCTATGAGCCCCCGGACAAAAGCGATGATCTCCGGAATGTTCTCCGTCACCTTGGGATGGACGGTGGCTTTCTTCACATGGAGGGCGGCGGCGTCTTTGTAGTATTCTTCAATGTATTTTTCGCTGACCTCTCCGGCGCTGATCCCCTCTTCCCTGGCCCGGTTGATGATTTTGTCTTCCACGTCGGTAAAATTCTGGACGAACCTTACCTGTTTGCCCAGATATTCCAGGTATCTGCGAAGGGTATCGAACACCACAAAGGGCCGGGCGTTTCCTATATGAAAGTAATTGTAGACTGTGGGGCCGCAGACATATATCTTCACCTGCTCAGGGTCTATGGGCACAAATTCTTCTTTCTTCCTGCTTATGGTATTATAGATTTTCATTTTTGTTTCCTCCCGTATGGCGGGGCGGTCTTTGTCCTGTCTGCTCCGCCCCTGTCCCGAATCACGGAAGGCCCGGCGCCGCTGTTTTCCGCAAAATAAGAAAATCGACTTCGCTGAGTTTAGTGTCGGCCTTTCATGCGGCTAAGGCCAACATAGAGTAAGGTTGATTTTCTTGTTACTTCGTCAATATCGCTGACACCGGCAGGCGATATTTCCTACGTAATAAAACATGCGGCGGGAAGCCTCCCGCCACATGATTATATACCATTTTCCTTATACAGGCAAAGGTTTTACAAATAATTCATTGGATTCTGAGCCACTCCGTTGACCCGGACCTCAAAATGCAGATGATAGCCTGTGGCTCTGCCTGTCCGGCCTACGGTGGCGATCTGCTGCCCCTTGCTTACCACGTCTCCGATGGAAACCAGCATGGTATCGCAGTGAGCGTACCAGGTTTCCACGCCGTTGCCATGGGAAACCTTCACGATGTTGCCGAAGGAACCGGAGTAGGAGGCCTGGGTGACCACGCCGTCGTCTACCGAATAGATGGGCGTCCCCTTGGGGTTCCAGAAATCCACACCGTAGTGGCGGCCACCGCCCCGGCTTCCGAAGCCGGAGGAAATATTCAGGGTGCTCATGGGGTTGGTAAAGCTTCCTGTGCCTACCAGCTGTGAAAGGGGTTTGGTCCCTTTCAGCGCCACCTGCGTGACGGGCTCGGAAATCACCGTGGAGGAAAGAACTGTCTCCGAAACCTTTACTCCGTTTTCGGAAACCACCTCATACACCACTTCCTTACTGCCGTTGACCCCGGCGGACTTCACCTGGACCTCTCCCTTCCAGAGGGCGCTGGTCTCTTCATATGTGATGCTGTAAGCGATGCTCTCCGTAGCGGTGACCTTTTCCGTGATCCTCACATGGAGGTAGGGCTTGCTTTCATACAGGTTCAGCACCTGTCCGATCTTTAAGGTGTCCGCATCTGTGGTGGGGTTGGATTCTATGAGCTCAAACACCGAAATGTTGTTCTTGGCCGCGATGTCCCACATGGTATCCCCGTCCACGACGGTGTAGGTTTTCGGCTCCTTGCTGCCTGTCAGGATGAAGTTCACCGCTTCCTGCACCGTGAACGCATTGGCGATGACGGCGCTCCCGCTTTCCTGTATCTCTACGCTCTCCGTGTATTTGACCTCCAGGATCTCGGAATTTTCCGAAGCCGTCTGATAGTGGGCAAGCACCGAATCCATCACTGTCTGTGCGTCTTCTTCGGTAGCCACCGCCGCCACTTCTTTTCCATCTACATAGATGCCCACCGCCGGCTCGGCTGCTCTTTCCTCCAACTCCGCCTCCGATAAAGCGTCGGCCTCAGCAAGGGCCAGCTGGAGATCCTCCATGACGGCCAGTTCTTCGTTGGGCCGGAAAAAGCCTTTTTCCGGGTCCTCCACTGCGCCGACAAAGCCCACTGTGGCCAACAGGACCACGCAGAGGACGCCGGCGGAAAGCGCAGCCTGGGTCCTGGTACTGAACCGGCTCAGGACCACCACCCGAAAATCTGTGATCCTCAACTCCGCCTGTTTCCGGACTCCCCGGGCTCTTTCCCGGATCTTATCCGTTTTTGCCCGAACCAATCCCGCCATGTCTTTCATTCTGACGCCGTTTCTGATTTTGTCTCTGAAATTCATAAGCGATCCTTTTTTTCTTACTATATGCAGTCCCCGGGGGAATGATACATATGCAAAGATTCAACGGTCTTAAAGAAGTTGGTCTAATATTACAGCAATATTACAAAGAAGTCAAGGCCAAAGACAGGATTTTCACATAACCTTCACAT
>JAUNBO010000068.1:0-7411 GCA_030527065.1 Bacillota bacterium
CCGGCAAACCGCCCCCCTGGCGCCCCGTGTAAAATAACGCATTATGCCTCTGCGCCGGCGGAAGCGATTTTCTCCCCTATGCGGACGCCGTCCACCGCCGCAGAAACGATGCCCCCCGCATAGCCGGCCCCCTCTCCCCCGGGATAAACGCCGGCCACGGCGCTTTGCAGGGTCTCTTTGTCCCGCAGAAGGCGGACCGGGGAAGAGCTGCGGCTCTCTATGGCCGTAAGGACGGCCTCCGGGCTGCCAAAGCCCGGCAGCTTCTTATCCAGCAGCGGCACGCCTTCCCGTATCCCCCGGGCCACAAAATCCGGCAGACAGGATTCCAGAGCCGTCCAGGTGACGCCGGGACAGTAGCTGGGCTGCAGGGGGCTGTCCGGGAAGGAATCCCCCTCTTCCGCCCGCTCCGTCATAAAAGAGCCCAGGCGTTGGGCCGGCGCCCGATAACCGCCGCCGCCGGCCCGGTAAGCCCGCTCCTCCCACCGTTCCTGAAATGCGACCCCCGCCAGAGGGTCCGGGCTTCCCATGTCCTCCGGCCTCACATCCACCAGCAGGGCGCTGTTGGCGTTCATTCCGTCCCGGCGGCTGTAACTCATGCCGTTGGTGGCCAGCCTCCCGGCCTGGGAAACCGCTCCCACCACCTGCCCGCCGGGACACATGCAGAAGGTGTAGACCCCACGGCCTTCCGCCGTCCGGCAGGAAAGCTGATAATCCGCCGGGCCCGGGCCGGGCCCTTCCCCGGAAAGCCCGCCGTACTGGACCTCCGTCACCATGGACTGTAAATGCTCTATGCGGACCCCCATGGAAAAGGCCTTCTGCTCCATGGGAAGCCCCGTTTCCCGGAGGACCCGGAGGGTATCTCTGGCGCTGTGGCCCAGGGCCAGCACCAGGGCCCGGGCCTCTATCCGTTCTCCCCCGGCGCCGGGGCCGCCGTTTACCAGCACGGCCCGCAGGCGTCCTTCTTCCGTTTCCAGCCCCGTGACCTTGCAGGAAAACCTGACCTGCCCTCCCAGGGCTTCTGTCTGCTCCCGCAGTCTCACCACCACTTCCCTGAGCACGTCGGTGCCGATGTGAGGCTTCTGCTTATACAGAATTTCCGGCGGCGCTCCGGCCGCCGCCAGAGCCTCCAGCACCCAGAAGACCCGCCGGTCCTTTATCCTTGTGGTCAGCTTGCCGTCGGAAAAGGTCCCTGCGCCGCCCTCGCCGAACTGGACGTTGGATTCTTCCTCCAGAACGCCGTCCCGCCAGAAGGCCTCTACGTCCCGGACCCGTTCCTCCATGGCCTTTCCCCGCTCCAGCACCAGAGGCCGCCACCCCAGCCGGGCCAGGGTGAGAGCTGCAAAGATGCCGCAGGGCCCGAAGCCCGCCACCACGGGACGCAGGGCTCCCGGCGGCGGAGGCCCCCCTTCCGGGCGGTAAGCCCTTTCCTCCGCCTGCTCCAGCCCTTTTCCTCTGAAATCCCTCAGCAAAGCCTGCTCCCGTTTCAGGGCCTCCGGCCCTTCCAGGGAAAAGTCCACCGTATACACCAGAAGCAGCTCCCGGTCTCTGGCGTCCAGAGATTCCCGGACGATGCTCCAGCGGGCCGGCTCCCCTTCCCTCAGCCGGAACCGCCGCCGCACCAGCTCCGGCAGCTTTTCCGTACCTTCCCCGTAATGCAGTTTTATTTCATGAGCTCTCAGCATAGGGTTCTCCTATTCTATCACCACCACGGCGGTGGTCCCCGTCTCATACCGGTCGTAGAGAAATTTGGCGTGGGAGGTATAGTTCCGCACACATTTGTGAGACAGGGGCACGGTGCCTATGCTGGAAGAGTATTCCACATGACCCGGCGTAATGCGGTTGCCGGCGCTGTCGTACTGATAATTGACGCCGACGCCGTGCACATAGCCGCCGCCGGAAAAGCGTATCACATAAGGGGCGTAGCCCTGTATTTCGGTGGTTCCGTCTTTGTAATAATAGAACTGGGAGCGCTTTTCCATGGCATAATAATAGCCCAGGGGCGTGAGAGAGGAATAGGGCCCCGAGGTGCCGGTGGTGGCCAGGGTGCAGGAGATCAGGGTCCAGCTTCCCTGCCGCTTCTCGTAAACCATTTGGTTCTGGTTTTCCCGGTCCACCACTATCACCCTCTCCAGGCTTTGCAGAGTGGCCTCCTCCCTGTCCACATAGCGGAGGGGAACGTAATAGGATTTTCCCGTATAAAGGACCGTCACCAGACCGTATTCTCCCACCGTATCCAACAACCGAAGCAAAGTGCCGTCCTCCAGATAGGAAAACTCCGTCAGGTCCGACAGGCTGGGGTAGGCCGGCGCAGCCTGGCTGCGTCCGACGCCGGCGGCGTCCACGGAGCTTCCTTTATATTTTGGCGCCATGCCCTTGTAATTTTTGTAATTGCCGATGTGGGCCAGACCGCCCTTCAAGGCCAGAGCATCCAGCTCCTCCACGGCGGCTTCGGCCTGATCGAATCGATAACTGCGGCGGCTGAGGGCGTCCCCGGCTCTGACAAAGCCAAAGCAGGATTCTCCGTCCTTTTCCAGCTTCACATGGTACCAGGTTTCCGTGGAGCCTTCCTCAGCCCCGGCCACCTGCACCGTTTCCACATAGCTCAGCTTATCCCGGCTCTGGGCGGTCCCCGCCCGGGCCGCTTCCGCCGAGGGGCTCTCCCACAGAGCCACCGTGCCTTCCGCCACAAAATAGGTGTAGCTCAGCTGGTATCTGGTGTAAAGGAGCTCCACGGGAAAGCCGGGCTCCAGGATCTCCGTTTCCACAGACAGGACGTCGCCGGGCCGGGGCTCCTCCTCCAAAGGAAGCTCTTCCTCAGCGGCTTCCGTCCCCGCTCCCTCTTCTGCGCCTGCATTTCCCTGTGCGCCGCTCTCTTCCTCCTGCTGAGAAAAAGCCGCCGCCCACCAGGAGTCCTCGTCCCAGGCTCCCGTATCCCGCCCGTACTGGACCAGGATCAGGAGCAGGACCAGAAGGACCTGGACCACTATCAGCAAAAGCAGATTTCTTTTCATGGACGGTCCCTCCTTTCCCGGCACAGCGCCCTTCACCCTCTTCTCCGCCGGCGGCAGCGCCGGCTCCCTTGCCGTTCCCCCCGCCGCACTCCTGCCAGGGTCCTTTCCCCTACCACGGAATGCTCTGACGTTTTTTCAGCTGCAGCAGCAGGGGAAGGCCCAGCCCATAGCATACCAGCAATTCTCCCAGGGCCACCCAGGCCATGCAGCTCCACAGGGGCATAGGCAACCCGTAAACGTAGTACAGCATGGCGCCCACTATGAGGCCGTTGGCCGCCACCGGTGGCAGCGGCGCCAGCCAGGGCCGGCCTCGCAGGGCTCTGGTCCCCAGAGCCGCCAGCAGGGTGGCTCCGCTGCCGCAGAGGATATCCGGCAGGCCGTAGGGGCTTATGAGGTTGGCCATGAGGCAGCCGGCGAAAAGGCCGGGAACGGCTGCCGGGGTCAGACAGGGCAGCACCGTCAGCGCCTCCGCCACCCGCAGCTGCAGGGGACCGTAGCTGATGGGGGCCAGCACTATTGTCAGGGCCGCATAGACGGCGGCGATCACCGCCGCCTGCACCAGATGCTTGGTCTTTCCCTTCATTTTCTTCCTACCACCAGGCCGCCCAGTTGGCCTGCGCCACCACCAGAGCCACAAAAAGAGTCATCAGCAGGGCTGCCACTCCGTCCCGGGCCGCAAATTTCATGCTGTGCATCCGGGTCCTCTGCTCCCCGCCCCGGTAGCACCGGGCCTCCATGGCCATGGCCAGATCCTGCGCTATGCGAAAGGCGCTGATGAAAAGAGGCACCAGCAGAGGAATCAGGCTCTTGGCCCTCTTCAGCAGGTTCCCGCTTTCAAAATCCGCCCCCCGGGCCATCTGCGCCTTCATTATCTTGTCCGTTTCTTCCAAAAGGGTGGGGATGAAACGGAGGGCGATGGTCATCATCATGGCCAGCTCGTGAGCCGGCAGTCCCATGCGCCGGAAAGGACTGAGCAGCCGCTCTATGCCGTCGGTAAGGCTGATGGGCTTGGTGGTAAGGGTCATCAGGGACGAGCCGATGATCAGCAGCACCAGCCGCAGCCCCATAAAGAAAGCGTTGTAAAGCCCTTCCTCCGAGATCCGGATAAAGCCCCATTCCACCAGAGTGGTCCCCTTCGTCATAAACATATTTACGGTGAAGGTGAACAGAATGATGATAAAAATGGGCTTGAGGCCCCGCAGGATAAACCTCAGAGGGACTTTCGACACGGCTATGACCAGAGCCAGGAAGCCCACGGCAATGGCGAAGCCGAGAAAATCCTTCACCAGGAACAGGGTGATGATGTAGGCGAAGGTCCCCAATATCTTCACCCTGGGGTCTAATCTATGGATCCAGGAGCTTCCCGGATAATATTGTCCCAGCGTAATGTCCCGCAGCATCTATCTCTTCCCATCCAGCCATTTCATCACGGCCTGCTCCGCCTGCTCTAAAGTAAGGGCCTGGGGCAGTTCCGCCCCCCGGGCCCGCAGGGCCTCTGTGACCTGAGCCGCCGGAGGAAGTCCCAATCCCAGGGCCATCAATTCCGCTCCCCGGGAAAACACCTCTTCCGGGCTGCCTTCCATCACCAGCCGCCCCTTTTCCATCACCAGCACCCTGTCCGCCAGCTCCGCCACGTCCCCCATATTGTGGGACACCAGGATGATGCCGGCGTTCTCCTTCCGGTGGATCTCCTTCACCATCCGCAGGATGTCCCTGTGGCCTCTGGGGTCCAGTCCCGCCGTGGGTTCGTCCAGGATCAGCACCCGTGGGCCCATGGCAATGACCCCGGCAATGGCCGCCCGGCGCTTCTCCCCGCCGGAGAGATCGAAGGGGGAGCGGCTTCCGTAGACCTCGAAGGGCAGCCCCACCAGTCCCAGGGCTTCCTCCGCCCGGGCCTGTGCCTCTTCCTCCGAAAGCCCCAGATTGAGGGGGCCGAAGGCCACGTCTTTGGCCACGGTCTCTTCAAAGAGCTGATACTCCGGGTATTGGAACACCAGCCCGATCCGCCGCCGGACGTCCCGGAGCTTCACCTGACCGGAGGTGATATCCTCTCCGTCCACCACGATGGACCCGGAGCTGGGCTTCAAAAGTCCGTTCAGATGCTGGATGAGGGTGGATTTTCCCGAGCCTGTATGGCCTATGATCCCCAGAAATTCCCCATCCTCCATGGAAAAGCTGATGCGGTCCAGGGCCACGGTCTCAAAGGGCATCCCCGGGCTGTAAACATGGCACAATTCCGTTACTTGTATTGACATAGGTATTCCACCAGAGCTTCCGTTTCCACAATTTCTCCGGGCACCGGCACCCCCTGCCGCCGCAGGCGCTCCGCCAGCTCCACCGCAAAGGGGACGTCCAGGTCCATGGCCCGCAGCTCCTCCGCCCGGGAGAAGATCTCCTCCGGAGTCCCTTCCATGGCCACCCGTCCCCGGTCCATGATGACCACCTTATCCGCCCTTGCCGCTTCCTCCATGAAATGAGTGATGAGCACTATGGTGACGCCCTCTTTGTTGAGCTGCTCCACGATCTCCATCACCTCGCCTCTGCCGTAGGGGTCCAGCATGGCGGTAGGTTCGTCCAGCACTATGCAGGAGGGCCGCATGGCCACTACGCCGGCGATGGCCACCCGCTGCTTCTGCCCCCCGGACAGAAGGTGGGGGGCCTTCTTCCTTTCCTCGTACATGTTCACTTCCCGCAGAGACCGGTCCACCCGCCGGCGGATCTCCTCCGGCTCTATCCCCAGGTTTTCCGGCCCGAAGGCCACATCGTCCTCCACGATGGAGGACACCAGCTGATTGTCCGGGTTCTGGAACACCATCCCCGCCGTCTGCCGGATCTCCCACAGCAGGTCCCCGTCCGCCGTGTCCATGCCGTCAACATAAACAACCCCGCTGCCGGGCAGCAGCAAGGCGTTGATGCATTTCGCCAGGGTGGACTTCCCGGAGCCGTTCCGGCCGATGATGGCGGTGAAGCCGCCCCGGGGAATGCTCAGGCTCACGCCGTCCACGGCCCGTATGGCCTCTTCTTCCTCCCCCTGGCCGTATTCCAATACCAGGTCCCGTATCTCAATGATATCATTCATCGGTGCTGGTCACTCTTTTCTCCGCCTCCAGAAGCAGGTAATCGCAGGTCTCAAAAAACTGCTTGCTTTCCGTTTCGTCGCTGTAATGCATGGTATAATCTATGCTTCCCAGGTATTCAAAATACTGCCTCAGGATCTCCGTCAGAACCAGCTCCGGCTCCGCTGCCATGTAGTCCCGGTACGCCTGACGGGCCTCTTCGGAAAAGGCGCCGCTTTCGTAATTGAAGATGGGAGTGTTGGTGGCCCCCATGAGCAGGGTGCTGATATAGGTCTTATACAGCCAAAGGGCGTCGTCCCGGATGTGCTGGTGATCCCCCGACTCCGTCAGCAGGCGCTCCGCCGCCGCCGCCCGGTCCAGCACCTCTTCCCAGGACACCATCAGGGTGGCGTTTTCCGTCATTGGCTCTTCCATAGCCCTGGCGTTGAGCTGGTACAGCTCCGTGAGTTCCGGCGAGAGGTATTCGCCGAAATCCTCCAGGAGCCGGGTGTAGTCTATCTGCATGCTCAGGGCCTCCCGACTGCCCCGGAGCATGATGTGACAGTCCGTCAGGGTCTCATACAGCTGATAGTCCTGGGACAAAGTGATGGCTTCCTCGTCTATGCAATCTTCTTCTTCGTCGTAATAAACGGCCCAGGCATTCACGTCTATCTTATCCGGGTTGGTGGAAATGTAGCGGTACAGATAATCCGCAAAGGCCACCAGCATATGGTCCGCCACCGTTTCCCTGACGCTGCTCAGGTTCTCATCCAGATAGGTCTCCGCCGCCTGAAGGCCGCCGGTGGAAACCTTCTCCACCAACATCAGTAAAAACTCCTCCTGTATTTCATGCTTGTCTCTGTTGCCGCAGCCTGCCAGCAGCCCCATGGCCAGCAGCAGCGCCAGCACGACCGCACCTATCCTTTTCACGCCGGAAGCACCTGCCTTTCCTTGCGGAGGGCCGCCGTTCCCCGGGCCCGCCGCCGTTTCTCCTTTGCATACCGTCATATGGATTTTATTATATAGGAAAAGCTCTGCAATTTCAAGTTGACAAAATTCCGGGGAAACGGTATCATAAATGAGGCACGAAGGCTTCGGCCTCCGGACTGTTTTTCAGGCTCCGAGGTGTGGCTCAGTTTGGCAGAGCGCTGCGTTCGGGACGCAGAGGCCGCTGGTTCAAATCCAGTCACCTCGACCAAGACACGAAAGATCGGATTTTTCCGGCCTTTCGTGTCTTTTTTGCAGTGCGAAAGATTTGAACCGGCGGCCAGGGGGTGGTTTGGAGGGGGAGCATTCCCCTCCATCAGAGCCCGAAGGGCGGACCACCCCTTCGGGGGTGACAGG
>JAUNBO010000068.1:7511-9318 GCA_030527065.1 Bacillota bacterium
GACAGGCCTTTTTCTATGCGCTGAATTGTGCTGCCAGAAGGCGGGCCGCCCCCCTGGCGCCCCATGAACAGAAATGTGCGGTAATAATCGCACGGAATATTTCGTTTGATTTGTTGATAATTTCGTTCGATTCGCATATAATACAAACAAGAACAGTCATGTTGCACCCTGGAAGGAGGCGTTCAAAATGATCGTTACTGCCACCGAGTTCAAGACAAACCTCGGCAAATACCTGGAGCTTGCCATGCGGCAGGACATCTTCATCACAAAAAACGGAAAGAGCATTGCCAAACTCACCAGCCCCACCGTCAACAAGCTGGCGTTGCTGGATGATCTCGTTGGAGTTATTCCGCAGACGGAAATGACCGATGAGGAAGCGAAAACGGAAAGGCTGGCCCGGCAATGAGAGTATTACTGGATACAAACATCGTGCTGGACATTCTCCAGAAGCGGGAGCCGTTTTTTGCCGATTCCTATCGTGCGATGAGGACGGCAGTTGAAGCCGGTGCGGAGTGCCTGATTCCCGCCACAGCCGTCACGGACATCTTTTATGTGCTGCGCAAGGCGCTGCAATCCTCCGAGACGGCCAGGAGCCATATTGAGCGGCTGTCCCAGCTTGTCTCCTTCGCGGATGTGCAGGCAATGGACATATACACGGCGCTCATGCGGGATATGCCGGATTTTGAGGATGCGGTGGCGGACGCCGTCGCAGAGCGGAGCGGAGCAAGCTATATCATGACCCGCAACATACGGGACTTTGCGGGCTCCGTTGTACCTGCGGTCACTCCCGCCGACTACCTGAAGTTGTAAGCTCTGCAGAAAATTTTCAACAGATCCATCCCCCCGCCAAATCCGAATGAATTATAATTGAAGCAACATTACCTTCAGTTGACAGGAGCCCGCAGCCGGAAAGACCGAGAAGACAGAGGAATGCGTAAAAGCATGTTTTGGCCGCAGCTTTGCGGCGGGACGACAGTTTCATTTTACCATTCTTCCATCACATCCCTGTTGAAATAATATCCTTCTATCCACTCTTCAACCGGCGTGGCCAAAAATGTAGTGCAATATCCGAGAGTTTCCGTTTCATAGCTATCGTAAAGATAAAAGAGTTTTTCTGATGAATAGATTGCCCCCTGGGCGATGATGGCGTCCGTCGTTTCTTTGGCGTCGACCTCCGGATCGACAAGACCTATAATGACTTCCATGCAGTCTGCCATCCAACGGAGATCTTCATCACCAATTGCCTTGTCCATGCTGCTGTAACCGATCTCAATGACCGGAATGCTGCTTTCTGTCTCCGCATAAAGATTTGCACGGAAGGTTAAATTGTCATTGACATAGGAACTATAAAAAGTGGCCTGCTCCGGGTAATCCGTCACTTCATATTCCGGAAGCTGCACAGTTTCCGGGCCTTGCTGATTGATGGCCATCCGCAAATTCTCCGGCGTGGTGAGAAAGCCGGTTTCATTGCTGTCAATGGTATCTGTGGAAGACGTGTTTTCTGCACATCCTGCGGTAAACAGCAGGGCCATGCAGAGCAACATGGAAAAGAAAATGCGCATTTGGATCATCCTCCTTTCGCTTTCAAACTTTGGAGCCATAGTTTTTTCCCATTCTATCAAATAGAGAAAAGCATTACAACTACTGATACAAATGACCTGATGCTTTCACCGTATTGTTTTCGGAATACGTTGTTTGGGCGCGCCCCCGCCCGGAGCTTGTGGGAAAGCGCACTCCGGCTCTTTTATGGGCCGAAATATCCGTTGCTTAATGCCTGAGTACCGGGTATAATACAAACAGCGAGGAG
>JAUNBO010000222.1 GCA_030527065.1 Bacillota bacterium
TCAAAAGCTGGCGAGAAAGACGGTTGCAAGCACCCATTCAACAACACAGACCCGGCTTTGCCGCTCCCGCCACTGGCACACATTCTATAGTTCAAATTCTGCAAAGGATTCCGCCGGCGGTCCCCCCGGCAGCTCTCCTTTGGCATACTGAAACGCCTCCCCGGCCAGCAGGGCCTTCACGTCGGTCCCGGGCTCCTGATATACGATGTTGAGAAGCTCTATGAAGTCCCGGATCACCTCCCGGGGCGTGATGCCGCTTTCCGCACCGATGCGGCCGAACTCCACCTTGATGAACTCCACCATGTCCTCCTGGCTCAGGACCTGTTCGTACCCGAAAAGCCCCGCATGGATGTCCGCCAGCTTTTCGATGAGCACCAGCATTTCCTCGTAGGTAAGAGGGGCCAGGCGGATGACGGGGGCCAGCATATCCCGTGCGCCGGCCCTGCCGAAGCGTCCGGCTTCCAGCCTGGAGCGGAGGGCCTCGTAGCTGAAGACGCCCCGCCGGGGGTCCTCTATGCACTGGGGCGTGCCGCTCATGATGATCCCCATGTACCGGGCCTTCCCCTGAAGGGTATCGTTGTACATGGTGAGTATCTTTTCGTAATTGTACTGTCTGGTGATGCTGTTGGGTATCTTATAGATGTTCACCAGCTCGTCTATGAGGATGAGGAGCCCGGCGTAGCCCGCCCCTTTGAGGAACATGGCGAAAATCTTCAGGTATTCGTACCAGTCGTCGTCGGTGATGATGATGCTGACGCCCAGCTCTGCCCGGGCCTCCGTTTTGGTGGCGTATTCCCCCCGGAACCACTTCACCACCCTGGCCTTGCTTTCATCGTCCCCTGCCGCAGAAGCTCTGTAGTAAATGCTCAGGAGCCTGGCAAAATCAAAGCCGTGGACCATTTCTCCCAGGGAGTTTATCACCTCGTATATTTTCCGCTCCACCAGCTTTTCAAAGCCCGGGTCCTCCGGCGACAGGCCGCCCTCTGTTACGGCCTCGGTCTGCACGCCGCTGATCCAGCGGTCCAGGATCAGGGTGAGGGCGCCGCCCTCCGGCCTGGTCCTGGTGGACATGTTCCGTATCAGCTCTCTGTAGGTGGCCAGGCCCTGGCCCCGGGTCCCCTGCAGACGCCGCTCCGGGGAAAGGTCCCCGTCCACCACTGCAAAGTTTCTGTCCATGGCGTGATTCCGTATGGCCTGCAGGAGAAAGCTCTTCCCGCTGCCGTATTTCCCCACCACAAAGCGGAAGGCTGCGCCTCCCTCTTCCACTATATCTATGTCCTGCAATAAGGCTTCTATTTCCGCCTTACGGCCCACCGTGATATACGGCAGGCCCACCCTGGGGACCACGCCGCCTTTCAGGGAATTTATGATGGCCGTGGCGATCCTCTTCGGTACCTTCATCACTCAACGATTCCTCTCAGTTCTTCTATATATTCCGGCGCCGGCGTCAGCCGGTCTCCCTCCCAGAGGAGCACCGTGTCTCCGAAAACGTCGTACAGCTTTTCGTTGACGGCGTCCGCCAGCATGGAGGGCGGCGGTGCGCCGGGGGCCGCCGGGGAAAGGACGGGACTGCCTTCGGAAAGCAGGCTGCTCAGGAAGCGGCGTTCCTGGGGGCTGAGGGCCGGG
>JAUNBO010000069.1 GCA_030527065.1 Bacillota bacterium
AGGATGGCCGCCAGGATGGCCAGAATGACCAGCACGACGATGACCTCTACCAGAGTGAATCCCTTCTTGTCCTTCTTGACTTTCGCTAACAGTTTTTGCATTTTTAACATCTCCTTTTATAATATGCTCCTGTATAAGTTAGCTTTTTTCCATAACAGACAATACCACTTTCGGGCACATCTGTCAATAAAATTTTGTTTTGTAACAAAAAATTGTTATGTTTTATTAAAAAATGAAAAGAACCGACGGCCGGTTCCCTCTCCCGGCAGCCGGGCACTCCGGCTCTGTGCCTGCCCCCGGCCCGGCTATTCTATCCCGCTGATCTTCACCGCCATGCAGGCGGCGTTGAAGCCGCTGTCTATGTTCACCACGGACACTCCCCCGGCGCAGCTGTTGAGCATGGAAAGCAGCGCCGCCAGGCCGCCGAAGTTGGCCCCGTAGCCTATGCTGGTAGGCACCGCTATGACCGGGGCCTTCACCAGCCCCCCCACCACGCTGGCCAGAGCCCCTTCCATGCCTGCCACCACTATGACCACATGGGCCTCCCGGATTTCCGGAAGCCGGGCAAAGAGCCGGTGGAGCCCCGCCACGCCTACATCGTAGATGCGGTTTACCCTGCGCCCCAGAAGCTCCGCCGTAACGGCGGCCTCCTCCGCGATGGCCACGTCCGAGGTCCCTGCGGTGACCACGGCGATGAGCCGGTCCTGCCGGGGAGCCTTCCAGCGCCCCACCGCCGCCGTCCGGGCCTGCTCATAGTAAACGGCCTCCGGCGCCACGGCCCGGAGGGCTTCATAGACCTCCCGGGAAGCCCTGGAAGCCAGAAGAAAGCTCTCTTTCTTCAATATCGCCTCCGCAATGCCCGCCACCTGTTCCGGCGTCTTGCCGGAGCAATAGATCACCTCCGGCAGCCCGGTGCGTTCTTCCCGGCTGCTGTCCAGCATGGCGTAGTTCAATTCGTCGATATATTTTTCCGGCATAAAGCGTTCCTCTCTCCGTTTTCCGGCCCGGCCCCTACACCGCCACGGGGATCTTCAGCTCCAGCTTCGTGTATTCATAGCCCTCCAGGCTTACGCTGTCCGGCGTGAAGCCGTAAAAATCCCTCACCTGAGGATCCAGACGGAATCCAGGGGCCGGCTTGGGCTCGTTTTTTAGGATCTCCTCCACTATGGGCACATGACGGTCGTAGATGTGGGCGTCGGCGATGACGTGGACCAGCTCCCCCGCCCGGAGGCCGGACACCTGGGCCATCATGTGAGTCAGCACCGCATACTGGCACACGTTCCAGTTGTTGGCGGCCAGCATATCCTGGCTCCGCTGGTTCAATATGGTGTTCAGGACGTCCCCCGTGACGTTGAAGGTCATGGAATAGGCGCAGGGATAGAGGGCCATCTCATGCAGGTCCTCGAAATTGTAAAGATTGGTGAGGATGCGGCGGCTGGAAGGGTTGTGCTTCAAATCATAAAGCACCCGGTCCACCTGGTCGAAAAGCCCCTCCTTATATCTGTGCTTTTGCCCCAGCTGATAGCCGTAGGCCTTGCCTATGGAGCCCTCTTCATCCGCCCACTGGTCCCAGACGTGGGAGTTCAGCTGATGGATGTTGTTGGACTTCTTCTGCCAGATCCACAGCAGCTCGTCCACCGCAGATTTGAGATAGGTGCGGCGGATGGTGAGGATGGGGAACTCTTCCTCAAGAGCGTAGCGGTTCACTATCCCGAAGCGTTTTATCGTATGGGCCGGGCTGCCGTCCTCCCAGCGGGGCCGGACGGGCTGGTCCGTGTCCCAATGGCCGTTTTCCAGGATGTCCCTGCAATTCTGAATGAAAATCTCGTCTGCGCGGCTCATAGGGCAGCACTCCTTTCCCCTTCCGGCCGGCGGCCGTTCCCTCTGCCGATTCCCGGGCGGCCGTTCCTTCCCTCTCTTCGCCGCGGCGCCGGCGGGCCCGGCCTTCCGCGGGCTCCGGCCTCAGCAGGCCTTGTCCTCTATTTCCTTCCGCAACCTGGCCGTCAGCTCCGCCGGGGACATCTCTCCCAGCTCCCCTTCCTTGCTGGAACGGACGGACACGGTCCCCGCTTCCGCTTCCTTCTCCCCTACCACCAGGATGTAGGGATCTCTCTGGTTCCGGGCCTCCCGTATCTTATAGCCTATCTTCTCGTTCCGGCCGTCCACCTCCGTCCGCAGCCCCGCCGCCCGGAACTGCTTCTCCAGCTCATAGGCGTAGTCGTTGAACCGCTCCGTGACGGTGAGTATCTTCACCTGGACCGGCGCCAGCCACAGGGGGAACTTCCCGGCAAAATGCTCTGTCAGGATGCCGATGAAGCGCTCTATGCTGCCGAAGATGACCCGGTGTATCATGACGGGCCGGTGCTTTTCTCCGTCGCTGCCCACATAGGTGAGATCGAAGCGCTGGGGCATCTGAAAATCCAGCTGTATGGTGCCGCACTGCCAGGTCCTGCCGATGCAGTCCTCCAGATGGAAATCGATCTTCGGCCCGTAGAAAGCCCCGTCCCCCTCGTTTACGATGAAGGACATGCCCTTTTCCTCCATGGCCTCCCGCAGAGCGTCCGTGGCCATATCCCAGTCCTCCTGGCTGCCCATGGCGTCCTGGGGCCTGGTGGAAAGCTCCACATGGTATTTGAAGCCGAAAAGTCCGTAGACATAATCGATGAATTCAATGACGCCCTTAATCTCTTCCTTTATCTGCTCCGGCAGCATGAAGATGTGGGCGTCGTCCTGGGTGAAGGTCCGGACCCGCATAAGGCCGTGAAGGGCGCCGGAAAGCTCGTGGCGGTGGACCTGTCCCAGCTCGCCCATGCGTATGGGGAAATCCCGGTAGCTGTACATCCGCCGCTTGTAGACCAGCATGGCGCCGGGGCAGTTCATGGGCTTTATGGCGTAGTCCGCCTCGTCTATCTTCGTAAAGTACATATTGTTCTGATAGTGGTCCCAGTGGCCGGACCGGTGCCAGAGATCCTCGCTGAGGATAAGAGGCGTCCGCACCTCCTGATAGCCCCGCTCCGCATGGGCCTGCCGCCAGAAGGCTTCCAGCTCGTTGCGGATCACCATGCCCCGGGGCATGAAGAAGGGGAAGCCGGGCCCTTCATCGTAGAGAGCGAACAGGTCCATTTCCCTGCCGATCTTCCGGTGGTCCCGCTTTTTGGCCTCTTCCATCATGTTCAGATAGTCTTCCAGCATGGACTGCTTGGGGAAGGAGGTGCCGTAGATGCGCTGGAGCATCTTGTTCTTTTCGTCTCCCCGCCAGTAAGCCCCGGCCACGCTGAGGAGCTTGAAGGCCTTGATGGCCCCGGTAGAGCCCAGGTGGGGGCCGGCGCAGAGGTCCGTGAAATCTCCCTGCTTATAAAAGGAAATGACGGCGTCCTCCGGCAACTCGTTGATGAGCTCCACCTTGTAAGGCTCCTGCCGCTCCTCCATGTATTTGACGGCCTCCGCCCGGGGCAGCTCAAAGCGCTCTATGGGCAGATTGGCCTTGCTGAGCTTCTTCATTTCCTTTTCAATGGCCGCCAGGTCCTCTTCCGTGAACCTGTGCTCCAGGTCTATGTCGTAATAGAACCCGTTGTCTATGGCGGGCCCGATGCCGAATTTTGCCTCCGGGAACAGGTGCTGCACCGCCTGAGCCATCAGGTGGGAAGTGCTGTGCCGGTAGGTCCGGCTTTTATCGCCGGCTTCAAATTCCTTGAATTCCTGGATCCCGTCCGCTGCTGCTTCGCTCATCTCATCCTCCGCGCCGCCCGGGGACTTCAGAGAAAGTCCGGCGGCTTTTTTCTAATCGTTTGACTTATGCTGCTCTCTGACATTATAATTATATTCAAGAAGAAGCTTTTGTCAAGAAAGAGAAAGGGCGCCCATGGCTAAAACAAAAGTGGTTTTTATCGGCAACAGCATCGTCAACGGCTTTCCCCACAAGCGGAGCCAGTGCTTCGTCAGTCTTTACCGGGAGGCCACAGGCTTTGAAGTGATCAACAAGGGGCAGAACGGAGAGACCACCGCCGCAGTGCTGGCGCGCCTGCAGAAGGACGCCCTGGCCCACCGGCCGGACCTGGTCTATCTTCTCAGCGGCACCAACGATTTCATTTACAAAGAAACGGACCCTGCCGGAAGTCTGGCCCTCTACGACAAAATAGCGGACATGGTCACAGAAGCGGGAGCCCGGCCGGTGCTGCTGATCCCCCTGCCCATAGACCCGCCTATGGCCTCCCGGCTGTGGATCCCCGGCATAGATTACGCCGCCATAGCCCGGCAGCTGGAAGAACTCCGCAGGCTGATGCTGGCCTATAAGGAAGAAAAACCGGCGGAGGTGCTGGACACCCACGCTTTTTTTGCCGGCCTCTACACAGAAGAAACCAAAGAAGAATACCTTCGGGACGGCCTGCACCCCACCGTACAGGGCCATGAAGCCCTGGCCCGCTTCCTGACGGCGCAGCTTCCGGAGCAACGGCCATGAATACAGAACGCCTCCGCCTGCCGGCGATGAAAACCCCGCCGGCCCTGTATTTTCCCTGTCCGGCAAAGAGACCGGCCGGAAGGGAGGCCCTGATCCCATGAAGGATTCTTACGACGTGATCATCATCGGCGGCGGCGTCATAGGCAGCGCCTGCGCCAGGGAGCTGTCCCGCTACCGGCTCTCCATCGCCGTTCTCGAAAAAGAAAACGACCTCTGCCGCGGCGCCAGCGGCCGCAATTCCGGCGTCCTTCACGCCGGCTTCAACAACCGCCCCGGCTCCCTTATGGCGGAGCTTTGCGTGGAAGGCTGCGCAGGCTTTCAGCAGGTGGCGGAGGAGCTTTCCGTCCCCTTTCGCAGGACGGGCAAGCTGGTGGTGGGCTTCGATGAAGAGGACCGCCGGCAGCTTCTGGCTCTTATAGCCCAGGGGAAAGCCAACGGCGTGCCGGGCCTGGCTCTGGTGGACAAGGCCCGAATGAGAGAGCTGGCCCCTTTCGTAGAGGGCGAATTCGCCATGTGGTCCCCCTCCACCGGCATTCTGGACCCCTTCCAGCTCACCCTGGGCCTGGCGGAAAACGCCGCGGCCAACGGCGTCCGCTATCACCTTTCCAGAGAAGTCTCCGCCATCAAGGACCGGGGAACTTCCTACGCCGTCCTCACAGCCTCGGGAGAAGCCTTTCAAAGCCGCTGGGTCGTCAACTGCGCCGGCATTCATTCGGACAGGATCGCCGCCATACTGGGGACTTCCTGTTATGAAATCCACCCCTGCCGGGGGGAATACTTCGTCCTGGATCAGCGTTCCGGACCTCTCCTTCCCCTTCCCGCCTACCCCGTGCCCAACCTCCGCACCGGCGGCCTGGGCATCCACCTGACCCCTACCATAGACGGCAACGTCCTCATCGGCCCCAGCGCCGAATATACAGACCGGCGGGAAGACTTTTCCTCTACCCGGCCCGTCATGGACCTGCTTTTGTCCGACGGGGCCCGCATTTTCCCCCACCTGCAGGGGGACCTCTTCATCCGCAGTTACGCCGGCATGCGCCCGAAGCTGACAGGAAAGACAGAGGGCGGATATCACGATTTTGTCATAGAGCGGCGAAAGGAAACGCCCCGGGCCGTCAATCTGGTGGGCATAGAGTCCCCGGGCCTCACTGCCGCCCTTCCCATCGCCCGCAGAGTCGTCCGGCTCATTCAGGAGGAAGAGCCTCTCACTCCCCGCCCGGATTTTCAGCCCCGGCGCTCCGCTCCGCCCCGCTTCCGGGACCTGTCTCCGGAGGAACAGGCCCGGCTCATCGCCCGGGACCCGGACTACGGGGAAGTCGTCTGCCGCTGCGAAACCATCACCAAAGCCCAGGTCCTTCAGGCCATACGCGGGCCTCTGGGCGCAAACAGCATCACCGGTATCAAATACCGCTGCCGGGCCTCCATGGGCCGCTGCCAGGGCGGCTATTGCCAGCAGAGGCTGGTGCAGCTTCTGGCCCAGGAAACGGGCGCAGCCCCGGAGGAGCTGCTCTACAGTGAAGAAGGCTCCCGGCTCTTCTTCGGAAAGGTGCGGGAAAATGACTGAGCGCAGAGACGTGATCATAATAGGCGGCGGCCCCGGGGGCCTGGCGGCGGCGGCGGAGCTGAAAAGGCAAGGGGTGGAACGGGTCCTGGTGATAGAGCGTGAGCAGGAAGCGGGAGGCATTCTCCGGCAGTGCATCCACGACGGCTTCGGCCTCACCCGCTTCCGGAAAAGCCTCAGCGGCCCCGAGTACGCCTGGCGCTTCCTGTCCGAAGTCAGGGCCTCGGGGGCGGAGCTGCTGACCAACGCCATGGCCCTGAACATTGAAGCCCCCGAAGAAGGGACCGGCGGCTCTTTCACCGTCACCGCCGCCTCCCCCTCGGGCCTGCTCCGGTATCGGGCCGCCGCCGTGGTCCTGGCCATGGGCTGCCGGGAACGGACCCGGGGGGCTCTGGCCATTCCCGGGGAGCGCCCTGCCGGCGTCTTTACCGCCGGCGCAGCCCAGGCCTATGTGAACCTGAAAAACCTGATGCCGGGCCGGGAGATCGTCATCCTGGGCTCCGGGGACGTGGGCCTCATCATGGCCCGCCGCCTTACCCTGGAAGGGGCCCGGGTCCTGGGCGTCTATGAGATCCTGCCCTGGCCCAGCGGCCTCCCCCGCAACCTGCGCCAATGTCTGCAGGACTACGGCATTCCCCTGTACCTCTCCCACACCGTCACGGAAATCCATGGCCGGGGCCGCCTCAATGGCCTCACCGTCAGCCAGGTGGACCGGGCCCGCCGTCCCATTCCCGGCACAGAAAGACACGTCCCCTGTGACACCCTCATCCTCTCCGCAGGCCTCATCCCGGAGAACGAGCTGACCCGGAAGGCCGGCGCCGCCATAGACCCCCGGACCGGCGGCCCTGTGGTGGACCAGTATTATCAGACCGGCATTCCCGGCCTGTTCGCCGCAGGCAACGTCCTGCAGGTCCACGATCTGGTGGACTATGTTTCCCTGGAAGCGGAAAACCTGGCCAGAAGCGCCGCCCGCTTCCTGGCGTCAGGACTGCCCCCCTGCCCCATCCCGGTGGAGGGGGAGGGCGTCACCCACACCGTCCCCCATTTCATCAGCGGCACGGAGGACGCAGTCGTCAGCTTCCGGGTGAAAGAACCTCTCCGCCAGGGCCGGGCGGAGGTCCGGCAGGACGGGCGAGCCATCTATGCCAAAAGGCTCCCCCGGGCCGTCCCGGCGGAAATGGAGCGCCTGACTCTCCCTTCCGCCAGCCTGGTCAGCCAGAACAGCATCAAGGTGGTGATTTCCCATGATGGATAGAACAGAAGAAGTGACCTGCATTCTCTGCCCCAACGGCTGCGCCGTCACGGTGAGTTCCCGGCAGGACCCCCTCTCCGGCGCCTGGCTCCCCACAGCCGTCTCCGGCAATCTCTGCGGGAGGGGCGAGGCCTATGCGAAGCAGGAGCTGACGGCTCCCCGGCGCACCCTCACCAGCTCTGTGGCCGTGGACGGAGGGGCGCTGCCCCTGGCCAGCGTCCGCCTCACCAAAGCCGTCCCCCGGGAGCGCCTTCCCGAAATCATGGAGGAGATCCGCCGGATGCGGGTCTCCGCTCCTGTCCGCATGGGCCAGACCCTGGCGGAAAATGTGAGAGGGCTGGGCGCAGACCTCATATGCACCCGAAACGTGGAGAAGAAGCCGGCGCAGGACTGACCTGCCCCAGGCGGAAATAGAAAGGGAGCCGGCGCAGGGATGCTCTGCCCCGAACGGAAAAGGAGAATGTCATGAAGGAAAGCAGCTTGAAGGAATATGCCCGGCTCATCGCCGTCACAGGGGCCAACGTTCAGAAAGACCAGGAGGTGGTCCTCCACGCCGAGCCGGACCAGCCGGAATTCGTCTTCCTGCTGACGGAGGAGTGCTACAAGGCCGGGGCTTCCCGGGTCCGGGTGGAATGGGGCTTTCAGCCTCTTATGGAGCTTCACACCCGCTATCAGACCCTGGAGACCCTCTCGCAGCTGGCGGATTGGGAAGTGGAGAAGCTCCGGAGCACGGCCCGGCTCCTGCCTGCCGTCATCTATCTGGATTCTGCGGACCCGGACGGGCTGGCCAACGCCGATGCGGAAAAGATGGTCCGGGCCCGTCAGGCCAAATATCCCATAGAAAAGCCCTTCCTTGACGCCATGGAAAACCGTCATCAGTGGTGCGTCGCCGCAGTCCCTGGGCAGGCCTGGGCGGAAAAGGTCTTTCCTGCCCTCAAAGGGGAGGAGGCTGTGGAAAAGCTCTGGGAAGCCATTCTTCAGGCCTCCCGGGCGGAGAAGGACCCGGCGGAGGCCTGGCGGGCTCACAACGAAGACCTGGCGGGCCGCTGCCGTTACCTCAACAGCCTGGGCCTTGCCTCTCTGGAATACCGGGCGGGAAACGGCACCCGGCTGAAGGTGGGCCTGATCCCGGACGCTCTCTTTCTGGGAGGCCGGGAAACCACCATAGACGGCTGCCCCTTCAACCCCAACATCCCCAGCGAGGAAATCTTCATTTCTCCCATGCGGGGAGAGGCGGAGGGAGTGGTCTGTGCCACCAAACCCCTTTCTTACCGGGGCCAACTCATTGAGGATTTTCACTTCCGCTTTCAGGACGGAAAGGTGGCGGAGCTGGGGGCCGGGAAAAACCAGGAGCTGCTGCGCCGGCTTGTGGCCATGGACGAAGGGGCCCCTTTCCTGGGAGAATGCGCCCTCATTCCTCAGAACTCCCCCATCAACCGCTCCGGCCTCCTGTTCTACAACACCCTCTTCGATGAAAACGCCTCCTGCCATCTGGCCCTGGGAGCGGGCTTCACCAACTGCATTCGGGGCTATCAGGAGCTGAGTCTGGAGGAGTGCCGCCGCCGGGGGATCAACGACTCCATGATCCACCAGGACTTCATGATAGGCACTGAGGATCTGTCCGTCACCGGCCGCACCCGGGACGGCAGGCAGGTCCCCATTTTCCGGGACGGCGGCTGGGCCTTTTAGGCCGTTCCTCTCCACGGGGCGCCGGGCGGCGGCCCGGCGCCCCTTGAATAGTAACGGTTTGAAAAATCTTTTTCGATTTTTTTCTTTCCTGCTTCCCGGAATCTTTCGGAATGTGGTACAATAGTGGGCAGAGAAAACCGAAAAGTTTATATGGAGAGTTGTCCGAGTGGCTTAAGGAGCTGGTCTCGAAAACCAGTGTACCCATCAGGTACCCAGGGTTCAAATCCCTGACTCTCCGCCACATACGAAAAGAGGCCTTCGGGTCTCTTTT
>JAUNBO010000223.1 GCA_030527065.1 Bacillota bacterium
TGGACGCCGTGGAGCTGCTGGAGCAGGAGGCGGTGGGGTCGGAAAGCCTCAGCACTCAGGGACTGCAGATAGAGGAGCACACAGAAGATTTCATTGTGGAGTTTGAAAGCAAGCTGGGGGAGGCCAAGGAGTACTTGCCGGAGCTGTATCTGCCGGGCTATGTCCCGGAGGGCTACGCCTTTGTGGAATTGGAGATTCGGCGTACGTCTCCGGAGAGCTTTATAGCCACATACGTTTATGATGATGGAGCGAACGTGCTTCTGATTCATCAGAGACAAAAGGAAAGGGACGGCGGCGGCCTTTTTGCAGATTACATAGTGGAGGGAGAGGCTCTGGAGGGCGGTGCAGTCTATTATCAGGAGGACCCGGAAGCTGGCGTCAACAGCTGTACATACTTTTGGGAAGAGGACCTGGAGCTCTATGCGGCGGGAAGGCTGGACCGGGAGACATTGGAGCAGATTCTGACGCATTTTTTACCTTAGAAAAAATCCCCGGAGGACAGACGAAAGGAACGGTATGCGATGAAGAACAGAAGAATGAAGGGAGTGGCCCTGGTCCTGTGCCTGCTGCTGCTCTCCACGACAGGAGCCTTTGGCGTCGGCGTCGAGGGGGCGCCGGAACTGGCCCCGGACAGCATCACCAGCGGCAGCATAGGCATGGAGCGGGTGGCCAGCCTGAAGGCGGAATCGGAGGCTACCTGCCATTGCAACATCATTGCCGAATGGATCAGGGCCGAGTACCAGATGGAGAAGCTGAATGGCAGTACCTATGAGCCATACGGAAATCCAGTGAGCATTTATCAATACGACACCTCTGCTTTTGCCGACAATCGTCGCTGGACCGTCGGCAGCGGTGGTACCTATCGGCTGAAGGTCTACTTTTCTGAATACAATGACGGCATCACCAAGAGAAAAGGCCCTTATTATTCCCAGAGCGTAGGCCTGTAAGGAGGCCCTCTCCCGCCCGGCGGGAAAAACCAAGAAGTCATCACTCACTCTTTCGGGGAAAACATTCTTATACCAGGAGCGGCCGGGCCAAAAACCCGGCCTTTTCCTTATGGCGGAGGCCGGCCCGGGCTCCGGGTTTTTTCTTTATGGCGGGTCCCGACCCGGCCCGGACCCTGAACTTTTCTTTATGGTGAAGATGGCCCGGTCCGGGCTCTGAATTTTTCTTTCTGTCGAGAACGGTCCGGCCCAGACTCTTGATTTTCTTCTCTCGCTCTTATTTCCAGAGGCGGCCCTCGTCTCCCTTCTACTCTCCCTTTTGAAACATATAGTTAAGGGGGAGGTGGTTTTTCATGAGGGAGATCCTGGTAAACGGGTATGCGTACCCTTTCATTGAAGCAGAGGTGCTGGAAAACTGGCTGGGAACCCTGTCCTGGGTTTCTGCCTTCAGCTACGGCGTCACGCCGGAAGGAGGGCTGATCCCTCTGGAAGACCGGGCCCTGGTGGAAACGGCCCGGAGCCGGGGCGTGGCTGCGCTGATGGTGGTGGCCCCCATGAATGCGGAGGGGGCCTTCAGCAACGAGCTGGCAAAAAGCCTGCTGGAGGACCCGGCGGCCAGGAGCGCTCTCATTGAAAACAT
>JAUNBO010000070.1:0-2622 GCA_030527065.1 Bacillota bacterium
TCGGACTGCTGGTCTTCGCCTATCTGGTCAGCGATGTTCTGCTGCAATATACGGGGGTGGAAAACAACTCCGCCCTCATCTATGTGTCGGTGGTGGTGGTGATCTCCGCCGTTACCACGGGCTATCTCTTCGGCATACTTGCCTCTGTGGCAGGGACCTTCTGCGTCAATTTCTTTTTCATGCACCCGTACCGGGATTTTGATTTTACATCCTCCGGTTATCCCGTGGCCCTGCTGAGCATGCTGGTGGCCGCCATAGTGGTCTGTACCATCACCACCCGCCTGAAGCTGCAGACGGCAGAGGCTCTGGAGCGGGAGCGCCATACCCGGGATCTCTATGAAGTGAACAAACGCCTGGCCGGAGAAAAGACCGCCATTCAGGTGGAGGCTGAAAAGGAGAAAATGCGGGGGAGCCTGCTCCGGGCGGTGTCCCACGATCTCCGGACGCCACTCACAGGCATCCTGGGCGCCAGCGATCTGCTGCTGCAAAGCGGCGGGAACATGAAAGAAGAAGAGAACCTTAAGCTGGCGGAGGGCATAAAGCAGGATTCCGAATGGCTCATCAATCTGGTGGAAAATCTTCTCACCGTTACCCGTATGAACAACGAAGGGGCAAAAATAGAGAAACGGCCCGAGCTGGCGTCAGAGGTGGCGGCGGGGGCGGTGATGAAGATGAAAAAGCGTTTCCCGGGTCATAATATCGCCCTTTTCGTGGAGGACGAATGCCTTATGACGCCCATGGACCCCATCCTCATCACTCAGGTGCTGGTCAACATCCTGGAAAATGCCATCCGCCATTCCGGAGACAGGGAGGGCATAGCCGTAAAGGTATTCCCGGAGGAAGACCGGGTGGTGATGGAGGTCAGCGACAAAGGGAAGGGCCTTCCGCCGGAGGTGATGGCCAATTTAGAGGAAGGAAAGGAGATGGCCGGAGACCGGGGACATGAAGACGCCATAAAAGGGGCCGGTGTGGGGCTTTCCGTATGTTACAGCATCGTAAAGGCTCACGGAGGCCGGTTGGAGGCCAGAAACCGGGACGGCGGGGGGACCCAGGTGCGGGTGCTGCTGCCTCTGGAAAAAACAGAGACCGGAGAAGGGGAACAGGAGAAGGAGCAATGAACAGCGGAAAGACCATTCTGGTGGTTGAGGATGAAGCCAGCATCAGCAACTTCATATGCAGTGCGCTGGAGGTAAACGGCTATGGCGTGGTAAAGGCTGCCAGCGCCGGAGAGGCGAGGAGCCTTTTTCTGAACCGCCGGCCGGACGCAGTGCTGCTGGATCTGGGCTTGCCTGACGAGGACGGCATGGGGCTCATCGGCCAGATGCAGGAATGGGCGGAGGACGTTCCCGTCATAGTGGTATCTGCCCGGGAGCGGGAAGCGGAGAAGGTGAAGGCCCTGGACGAAGGCGCAGAGGATTATATCACCAAGCCCTTCGGCATTTCAGAGCTTCTGGCCAGAGTGCGCCGGGCCCTGCGCCGGGCCGAGCGGCAGAGCCGGGAGCCGGCAGCTGCGGAGGTCATACAGGTAAAGGATCTGGTCATAGACCTGGAGCGGCATACGGTGACGGTGGGGGAGCGGCCGGTCCACTTCACTCAGAACGAATTCAAGCTCCTGGCCCTTTTGGGGAAATACCGGGGAAAGGTGCTGACCTACGATTTCATCATCAAGGAGATATGGGGCGCTTATGCGGCCAACGGCAACCAGACCCTCCGGGTCAATATGGCCAATATACGGAAGAAGCTGCAGGAGGACCCGGTCATGCCCCGTTATGTGCTGACGGAATTGGGAGTGGGCTACCGCATGCTGGAGGATTGAGGCATTTTCTCCTTTTGAAATATTAACAGAATCTTTATGGCCGGGGGCCTTCTTTTAACGCCATCTTTACATCCTTTCGGGATATTATGGATACAGAAAAGAAATCCGTCATATTCTGTTCCGCCCCCTTGCAGGGCAAGGCGCGGCGGGATGGCGCGGAGAACGCAGGAGCCTTTGTTGCAGGTTCCGGCTCTCCCGAAAGGAGGAAATCAAATGGATCTTATCAAGCATAATCTTTTGGAAGGCGAAACCATCATCTGGGAAGGGAGATGTGCTCCTTTCAGCATGATGGAAAAACCCTACGATAAAAGCATCAAGCTTACCTGGCTGATCTGTGCGCTCATCATGGTGGGGATCGCCGTGGTATATGTTCCCGTCACTCTGGCCAACGGCATTCCGGTGGGAAAAATGCTGCTGTACTATGCCGTTATCATCAGCATCCCGGTGTTTATCTGCATCCGGCCCTTCTGCGATTGCAGTGTTCTGAGAAAGAAGAGCGTCTATGCGGTGACAAATTACCGGGTCCTCAGCACGGGGCAGGGGTCGCTGTTGAGCCTGTTCATCGAAGAGGATACGGAGCTGCGGGTGGATTATGCGGAAAACGGGACTGGGACCATCTTCATCGGCGAGGCCTGTGAATATCGCAACACGCACGCCCGGAGGCTGGCTTTGGCCGGTGTGAGAGATGAGGAAGAGGGGATCCACCGCCCGCTGACCGGCCTGGCTTTCTATCTGGTGGAAGAGCCGGCTTATGTGTGCGAGTGCATCCGGGGCATCCGGGGACAGAGCGACAGAAAATCCAAAGC
>JAUNBO010000070.1:2722-7045 GCA_030527065.1 Bacillota bacterium
TATCCAAGCATTGGCCCTCATATCATGCAAAGGCCGTCCGGAAGGGCGGCCTTTTGCCGCCGGCGGCACAGAGCCTCGCCGGCGGAGAGCTCCGTTTGATTCGGACCGGCGGCGAAAAAAGACCGAAGAGACCCGATATTCGGGCAGAGGAAAAATAATTGCTTGCAAAGCAAAGGGTTTCGTGGTAAGATAATTCCCGGTGTATTACGGACGGTCCTCTGGATATAGCGGGCGCAAGGGCGCCGGCGTTGGGATACCAAGAACGTCTTTGGAGAGAGGAGGATACCCGATGGATGTAATGAACATGATCGCTCAGGACTACAAAAGAACCGATCTGCCCGAGCTCCGCATAGGCGACACGGTAAAGGTGTACATCAAGATCAAGGAAGGCGGCAAGGAGAGGATCCAGGTTTTTGAAGGCTACGTTCTGAAGAAGCAAAACGGCGGCATCAGCGAGACCTTTACGGTCAGGAAGATCGCCTCCGGCGTAGGCGTGGAAAAGACCTTCCCGCTGCATTCACCCCTGGTGGACAGAGTGGAAGTGATCAGGCACGGAGAGGTCCGGAGAGCCAAGCTGAACTACATGAGGCAGCGAACCGGAAAGGCGGCCAAGATCAGAAGCAAGGAAAACAGATAGCAATCGAGAGGGAACCTTCCAGGTTCCCTTTTTCAACGGAGGGCGGCATGGAAAACATCAACTGGTATCCGGGGCATATGAAAAAGACCCGGGAGCTCATCCAGGAGAATCTGAAAATGGTGGATCTGGTGGCGGAGGTGATAGACGCCCGCATTCCCGTGTCCAGCCGCAATCCCATCATAGAAGAGCTGACGGAGCACAAAGCCAGAATAGTGGTGTTCAACAAAAGCGACCTGGCAGACCGGAGCGAAAGCGAAAAATGGATGGCTTTCCTGCGGAAACAGGGGAGCCCGGCGGCGGCGGTGAACGCCATGTCCGGCGGCGGCGTTTCAGCTCTCATGAAGCTCCTGACGGAGATAGACCAGGAGAAAAACCGGCAGCGGCAGCGCCAGAAGCCTCTTCGACTGATGGTGGCGGGAGTCCCCAACGTGGGGAAATCCTCCCTCATCAACCGGCTTACGGGAAGAAAGAGCACCCAGACCGGGGACCGGCCCGGAGTCACCCGGGGGAAACAGTGGCTCAGCCTGAGCAACGGCATGCAGCTGCTGGATACGCCGGGCATCCTCTGGCCCAAGTTCCAGGACCCCAGAGAAGGGCTGAACCTGGCCTTCTGCGGCTCCATAAAGGACGAGGTGATGAATCTGGAGGAACTGGCCCTGGAGCTGATCCGGGTCTTGTCCGACAGCTACCCGCAGCTGCTGGCGGCCCGTTACAAGCTGGAAGCTCTGGGAGAAACGCCGCTGGAGACCATGGAAGCCATTGCCGCCAGGCGGGGCTTTCTCCTTTCCGGGAAGCGGGTGGACTATCTGAGGACGGCCCGGACCGTCCTGGATGAATTCCGCAGCGGCGCCATAGGTCCCATCACCCTGGAACGCTGTGAAGATATGGCGGAAGCTGCTGTGAAGATATGACGAAAGCTTTGGAAGAGGACAGATAGTATGACGAAAAAGAAAAACGCCGTGGTCCTGGCGGGAGGCGGTTCCCGGGGAGCCTATCAGGCAGGGGCCTGGCAGGCCCTGCAGGAGCTGGGCTATGAATATTCCATCGTGACCGGGGCCTCTGTGGGAGCCCTCAACGGCGCCATGATGACCATGAGAGACCTTGAAAACTGCGTGAGGATGTGGGGGAGCATCACCACAGACCGGATCCTGGATTTCAGCTTCGAAGGGGATCTCGCCATAGAGGAGACCAGGAAGCTGGCGCTGCGGGGTTTCATGGAGAAGGCGGTCCGGGACCGGGCCATAGACCAGAGCCCGCTGAAGGTCCTGCTGGAGCAGGTGATCGATGTGGAAAAAATCTATGCCTCGGACGTGGATTTCGGCCTCACTGCCGCCACCTTTCCCACCCTGCGCCCGGTGGCCCTTTTCAAGGAACAGATCCCCAGGGAGCATTTCATAGATTATCTTATGGCGTCCTCCGCCTTTTTTCCCGCCATGAAGCCCTACCGCATAGAAGACGAATACTATGTGGACGGGGGCTACTATGACAACATGCCCATACAGCTGGCTCTGGACCGGGGAGCGGAGCGGGTGGTGGCCGTCTCCCTGAAAAGCTACGGGATGCACCCCAGAGTGAAAAACAACGGAGCGGAGATCCTCGAAATCAAACCCAAGGAAGACCTGGGCTTTATGCTGTTTTTCCATAAGACCTTTGCGGAGCCCAACATCCGCCGGGGATACCTGGATACCATGAAAGCCTTCGGCCGCTACGACGGCTGGTTCTATACCTTTGAGAAGGGCTGCTTTCATGAAAGGAACGGCGGCTTTGAGGATTTCTGCATGAAGGCGGGGCAGCAGGCGCTGCCTGCGGGCGTGGTACGGGATCTGCTGTTCCAGCATCTGGCCCGGGCCATGGTCCGGAGCATGATACGCTTTACCTCTGCGGCCACCGTGGGCCGGGGCTGGCTCTATCCGGCTGCGGAAGTGGCGGGACGCATCTTCGGGGTCTCTCCCCTGGATATTTACAGCAGAGAAGCCTTTCTGGACGCCCTCCGGAAGAGCTTTCATGAGGAAGAAGAGAAGCCGGAGGAAGAAAAAACGGGGCCGGTGATGGAGCAGCTGCTGGAGACCTGGCGCGCTTTGAAGGGCGAGGACCTTTTGAAGACCCTGAGGTCCCTTACCGATGAAAGGCTCATTTGCCGCTTTCTTCTGGACCAGCTGCAGCGGCTGACGGCGGGGCAGACCCCTCCCCCGGTACTGCCTCTGGCGGCGGACGTGGCGCCGGGGCCCCTGCTGGCGGCCCTGTTCTTCCTGTTCTTTGAAAAGCAGGAGCAGATCAGGATGCTGCCCGGGGAGACGTCCTTTCCGGAGACTGCCGGCAGGGGGGAAAAGGAAGGTACGGATTGATGGAAGAAAAGTACCGGATACCGGAAGATAAATACCAGAGGCTGGAAGAAATATTGCAGGGGTACGGTTCCCTGGCCGTGGCCTTTTCCGGCGGCGTGGACAGCGCTTTCCTGCTGGCCTTTGCCTGGGAGCTCCTGCCGGGCCGGGTCCTGGCCCTTACGGCGGAGGCCCCTGCCTTTCCTGCATGGGAGCAGGAAGAGGCCGTGGAATTCTGCCGGGAACGGGGCATTCCCCAGGTGAGGGTGGCTCTGGAGTGGGGGGATCTGGCGGGCTTTGCCGAAAACCCCCCGGACCGTTGTTACCTGTGCAAACGCTCGATTTTCACCATCCTGAAGAAGAAGGCGGAAGCTGAGGGCTTTTCTGTTCTGGCGGACGGCACCAACGGGGCGGACGTACTGGATTACAGGCCGGGCATGCGGGCCCTGGCGGAGCTGGGGATCGTCAGCCCCCTGAAAGAAGCGGGCCTGACCAAAGAAGACATCCGGCCCTGGCTGCGCCGGCGGGGGATTTCCCTGTGGGACAAGCCCTCCTGCGCCTGTCTGGCCTCCCGCATTCCCTATGGAGAGCCCATTACGGCGGAGAAGCTGCAGGCGGTGGATGCGGTGGAACGCTTTCTTCGCGGCAGGGGCTTTGCCCAGGTGCGGGTGCGCTGTCACGGCGCCGTAGCCCGCATAGAGGTGGAGCCGGCGGAGCGGCGGCGTTTTCTTTTGGAGGAAGACTTGATGGAGCTGACGGAGAAGGCGGCAAAAGCGGCGGGCTTTTCCTTTGCCGCCCTGGACCTGGGGGGCTATCGGATGGGCAGCCTGAATCCGGCGGAAGCGGAGTCCGGGGCCGCCGGGGGCCGGGGCATGGGGCCCGGACAGGCCGCTGAGGGAGAAGAGACGGCTCTGAAAGGCTGCGGAGGCGGACTGTGAAAAAGGAAGAACGCATTTTGCTCCTGAAGGAGAAGCTGGCGGTCATGCGCCATTACGAGGAGGCCCTCTGGGCCCGGGGCGTCCTGCGGGTGGCCGGTGTGGACGAGGTGGGCCGGGGACCTCTGGCGGGGCCTGTGGTGGCCGCCGCTGTGGTGCTGCCGCCGGAATTCGACCTCCTGGGCGTGGACGATTCCAAAAAGCTGACGGAGAAAAGGCGGGAAGCCCTCTTTCATGAGATATTGAGCCGGGCCCTGGATGTGAGCGTGGGGCTGGTGGACAACGAGACCATAGACGAGATCAACATCCTGGAGGCCACGAAAAGGGCCATGAAGGAAGCCGTGGCCGGTCTTTCTGCACCTCCGGAGCACATTCTCATAGACGCCCTGGTCCTGAGAGACCTGCCCATTCCCCAGAGCGGCATCGTGGG
>JAUNBO010000070.1:7145-8952 GCA_030527065.1 Bacillota bacterium
CCGGCGTCTCTCCGGCCGCAGGGCCCGGCCCTGCGTCAATCGACAAAAATAGAAGAAAAGCCCCTTTTTTTCCTAAAGACAGGGCCGGCAGCGGGCCTTATAATGGAACGGGGACAAGCCCTGCCGCATTTTTCGCAGGGGGGCGGGTCTCCGGGAAAGGGGGGTCCCATGGAATTATCCTTTGATATGACAGACGAAGTCCTCATTGCCGGGCTTTCAGGGGAACTGGACCACTACCGGGCGGCGGAAGCGAGAGAGGCCCTGGACAGCACCGCGGCCGCTTTCGGGGCGTCGTCTCTGGTCCTGGATTTCAGCGGCGTCAGCTTTATGGACAGCTCCGGCGTGGGAGTTGTGATGGGGCGTTACAACAAAATGCGGGAGCGGGGAGGAAAGGTATACCTGACCGGCTGCTCCCATTTTGTGAAGCGGATCCTGGATATGGCCGGGATCTTTACCATTATGGAATACTGCATGACGGTGGAGGAAGCCATAGACAGAGCCAAGGGCGCAGGAAAGGAGGGAGCGGAATGATGAAAGAGTATCAGAACCGGCTTCGTGTGGAGATGGACAGCCTTCCGGAAAACGAGGCCCTGGCCCGGAGCGTCGCGGCGGCTTTTGCGGCGGTCCTGGACCCCACCGCAGAGGAGCTGACGGAGATACGCACCGCTGTATCGGAGGCGGTGAGCAACGCCATCATACACGCTTACGGGCCGGCGGCGGAGGAAACGGAAGCCGGGACGGCGCCGGGGACGGTGGTGCTGGAATTCCATGCCCTCCCGGAACGGAAGCTGATGATCGTAGTGGAGGACAAGGGGATAGGGATAGAGGACGTGGCCCGGGCCATGGAGCCTCTGTTTACCACAAAGAAGGAAGAAGAGCGCTCCGGCATGGGCTTCACCGTGATGGAGAGCTTTATGGACAGGATAGAGGTGGAATCGGCGCCCGGAAAGGGGACCAGGGTGTCGATGTGGAAGGCGCTGGATGGGAGCTATGGGTTCTGACCGGCCCTATCCCTGTAAAGAAGCTACATACGACTTGGTCCGCCGCGCCGGCGAGGGAGACGAAGCGGCCAGAGAAGCTCTGGTCAGCGGGAATATGGGGCTGGTGAAGAGCATCGCCCTGAAATTTCTGGGGCCGGGGCTGGAGCTGGAAGACCTGATCCAGATCGGCTCCATAGGGCTCTTAAAGGCCGTGGACCGGTTTGACGTGAGCTACGGCGTCATGTTCTCCACCTATGCGGTCCCTATGATATTGGGGGAGATCAGGCGCTTTTTGAGGGACGACGGCCGGATCAAGGTGGGCCGCCGGGTGAAAAGGGACGTGCAGGCCCTGCGGCGGCTGGAGGAGGAGTTTGTCAGGACCAAGGGCAGAAGCCCCCGGGTCAGCGAGCTGGCGGAGGGCATGGGCCTCAGCGTGGAGGAGGTCCTGGCCCTTATAGAGACCGGGGAAGCCATTTACAGTCTGGAAAGTCTGGACGACCCTGAACGGACGGACCGGGAAGAGGCGGAGCCCTACCGGGAGGCGGAGCAGAGGCAGGTGGACATGATCCAGATAAAGGCGGCGCTCCGGGCATTGGGGGAAAGGGAGAGGCAGGTCATCGTCCTCCGCTATTTCCGGGACATGACTCAGCAGCAGATCGCCGACCGCCTGGGCATTTCCCAGGTGCAGGTCTCCCGCATAGAGAAGCGGGTGCTGGAGGCCCTGCGGCGGGAAATGGCGGAATAAGCCATGCTTTATGTGCCGGCAGTGGGGGCGGCAAGACCGGGTCTTGGTTGTTGAATGGGTGCTTGCAACCGTCTTTCTCGCC
>JAUNBO010000224.1 GCA_030527065.1 Bacillota bacterium
ATGTTTTCAATGAGAGCGCTCCTGGCCGCCGGGTCCTCCAGCAGGCTTTTTGCCAACTCGTTGCTGAAGGCTCCTTCCGCATTCATAGGAGCCACTACCATCAGCGCAGCCACGCCCCGGCTCCGGGCCGTTTCCACCAGGGCCCGGTCCTCCAGAGGGATCAGGCCCCCCTCCGGCGTGATTCCGTAGCTGAAGGCGGAAACGTATGACAGGGTTCCCAGCCAGTTTTCCAGCGCCTCTTCCTCAATATAGGGATATGCATAGCCGTTTACCAGGATCTCCCGCATGAGAAATCACCTCCCCCTTATCTATATGTATCAAAAGAAAGAGTAGAAGGGAGAGGCTTGCATAGAAGAGAAAGCGGAACAAGGGACGCCTCTGAAAGCGAGAATAGAAAAGAAAAAAGTGAAAGCCCGGGCCGGCCATAGGAAAAAGGCCGGAGTCTGGGCCGGGCCGCTCCCCGCCAGAAAGAAAATTTCAGAGCCCGGGCCGGCCTCCGCCATAAGGAAAAGGCCGGGCTTTGGGCCCGGCCGTTCCTGCTATAAGAATGTTTCCCCGAAAGAGTGAGTGATGACTTCTTGGTTTTCTCCCGCCGGGGCGGGAGAGGGCCTCCTTACAGGCCTACGCTCTGGGAGTAGTAGGGACCCTTGAACTTAGTGATGCCGTCCTTATGCTCATAAAAGTAAACCTTCAGCCGGTAGGTACCGCCACTGCCAACAGTCCAGCGGCGATCATCAGCAAAGACCGAGGTGTCGTATTGGTAAATGCTCACCGGGTTTCCGTATGACCTATACACATTGCCGTCCAGCTTCTCCATCTGGTACTCGGCCATGATCCAGTCCGCCAGTATATTGCAGTGGCAGGTGGCCTCCGATTCCGCCTTCAGGCTGGCCACCCGCTCCATACCTACGGAGGTGTTGGTGATGCTGTCCGGGGTCAGTCCCGATTCTCCCTCGGCGCCGACCCCAAAGGCCCCTGCCGTGGAGAGCAGCAGCAGGCACAAGACCAGGGCCGTCCCCTTCATTCTTCTGTTCTTCATAACACAATCGTTCCTTTCGCCTGCTCTTCGGGGAAAAATCTTCTAAGGTAAAAAATGCTCCAGGATATTCTTCAACTCTTCCCGGGCCAGCCGGCCAGCCGCATAGAGTTCTAAACCGCCTTCCAGATAATAGGCATAGTTGTTAATTCCCGTTTCCGGGTCCTCCTGGTAATAAGCGACGCCACCTTCTATAGTTTCTCCCTCCACGATGTAATCGGCGGAGAGACTGCCGCCATCCTTCACTTTTTGCCGTTGATGGAGGAAGAGCATATCCCCCTCTCCATTCTCATAAACATATTCCGCCACAAAGGCCTCCGAAGATGTATGTCTAATCTCCAGCTCCACAAAAGCGTAGCCCTCCGAAATATAGCCCGGCAGATACAGCTCCGGCAGATATTCCTTGGCCTCTCCAAGTTTGTCCTCAACTTCCACACGGAAGCCAGATATTTCTTCTTCCGTCTGCAATCCCTGGGTGCTGAGGCTTTCCGACCCCACCGCCTCCTGCTCCAGCAGCTCCACGGCGTCCA
>JAUNBO010000071.1:0-2354 GCA_030527065.1 Bacillota bacterium
ACGCCCGCCCCTTGCACCAGAAGAAACGGAGGAAGCACTCATTATGGAAAACGGTTCAAATCTGCCCCAACGATTGAAAGGCCTGAGATCCGAGCTCGGCATCTCCGTGGCCGAAATGGCCCGGGCCACGGAGCTGTCGGAACGGGAATACCTGGAAATCGAAAACGGAGTCGCCGACGTGGGCTTTACGGTCCTGTACAAATGCGCCAACAAATTCGGAGTGGACCTTGCCTCTCTGGTCACCGGCGACGAGCCCCGGCTCACCAGTTACACCCTCTCCCGCCAGGGCGAGGGCATGCCCATAAAGCGGCTGGAGGCCTTCGAATATGTCCACATCGCCTATCTTCTGAAAAACCGCCTGTCGGAGCCCTTCATCGTCACCGCCAAATACAGCGAAAAGCTGGAAAATTCCCCTATTGAGCTGACCAGCCACAACGGCGAGGAGCTGGATTACGTGCTGGAAGGGACCCTGAAGGTCCAGATCGACGACCACATAGAGATCCTACAGCCGGGAGACAGCGTATATTACGAGGGCCGCAAGCGCCACGGCCTTGTGGCCGTAGGCGGCAAGGACTGCAAATTCCTGGCCGTGGTGATACGGGAAAACCTGGGAGACCAGGTGGAGCCCCTGGGAGAGCCTCCGGTCCTGGAAGCCCCCCAGCCCCGGGCAGACCGGCGCATTTATACGCAGTACGTCAACGAGGCCCTGGATGAAAACGGCAGCCTCACGGGCATGAGCTACAACATCCCCGACAATTTCAACTTCGCCTACGATGTGGTGGACGCATTGGCCCGCCGCTCCCCGGACAAACTAGCCATGCTCTGGGTCTCCGCCCGGGGGGAAGAACGGCGCTTCACCTTCAGCGATATGGCGGAAGCTTCCAACAGGGCGGCCAATTACTTTGCCGGCCTGGGCGTCAAAAAGGGAGACCGGGTCATGCTGGTCCTCCGCCGCCACTACCAGTTCTGGTACGCCATTCTGGCCCTTCATAAGCTGGGGGCCATCGCCATCCCCGCCACAGACCAGCTCACCACCAAGGATTTTGCCTACCGCTTCAACGCCGGAAAGGTGGACGCAGTGGTCTGCACCGCCCAGGGCCATGCGGCGGAGATGGCAGAGGAGGCCCTGGCCCAATCTCCCACGGTGAAGATCAAGAGCATCGCCAACGGAGAGCGGGAGGGCTGGGACAGCTTCGACAAGGGCATAGAAGCAGCTTCTCCCGTCTTCCCCCGGGTGGATACGGGAAAGTACGAGCCCATGCTCATGTACTTCACCTCCGGCACCGCCGCCTATCCCAAGATGGCTTCCCACAATTACACCTACCCCCTGGGCCACGTGGTCACCGCCAAGTGGTGGCACAATGTCCGGGAGGACGGCCTCCACTTCACCGTGGCGGACACCGGCTGGGGCAAGGCCGTCTGGGGCAAGCTCTACGGCCAGTGGCTCTGCGAGGCCGCCGTCTTCACCTGCGATTTCGATAAATTCGATCCGGCGGACATCCTTCCCATGTTCAAGAAGTACGATATCACCACCTTCTGCGCCCCTCCCACGGTCTTCCGCTTCTTCATCAAGGAGGACCTGAGCAAATACGACCTTTCTTCTCTTCAGCATGTCTGCACCGCCGGAGAGGCCCTGAACCCGGAGGTGTTCCAGCAGTTCTATAAAGCCACGGGCCTTCGCATCATGGAGGGCTTCGGCCAGACCGAGACCACCCTTACGGTCCTCCATCTGCTGGGCATGGAATCCCGCCCCGGCTCCATGGGCAAGCCCTCTCCCGCCTATCAGGTGTGCCTGCTGGGCCCCGACGGCAAGAAGGTGCGCTCGGGGCAGGTGGGGGAGATCTGCCTCTCCACCGAAAACGGCTTCCCCATCGGCATGGCCTCGGGCTACTATCTGGACGAGGAAAAGACCCGGGAGGCCTGGCACGACGGCTACTACCATTCCGGGGACACGGCCTGGCAGGACGAGGACGGCTATTTCTGGTATGTGGGCCGGACGGACGACCTCATCAAATCCTCCGGCTACCGCATCGGCCCCTTTGAGATAGAAAGCGTCCTGATGGAGATGCCGCAGGTGCTGGAATGCGCCGTCACCGGCGTCCCCGATGAAATACGGGGCCAGCTGGTGAAGGCCACCATCATCCTGGCCAAGGGCTGCCAGCCCTCTGACGCCCTGGTGAAGGAAATCCAGGAATATGTGAAGACTCACACCGCTCCCTACAAATATCCCCGGGTGGTGGAATTTGTGGACCAGCTCCCCAAGACCATCAGCGGCAAGATACGGCGGGTGGAGCTGCGGGAACGCTCTGCACAGGAGCAAAAAAGCAAATAATGTGGTATACTGGAAAGAAAAA
>JAUNBO010000071.1:2454-8866 GCA_030527065.1 Bacillota bacterium
CCCCCATGTTTCAGATCATGTCCCCGGAACAGGCCGTAGGGCTGATAAAGGACGGAGACTGCATTGCCATCAATTCCTTCCTGGCCCTGGCCAACCCCAACGCCCTCCATACCGCCCTGGCGGAAAGGTTCCGTCAGACCGGCCATCCCTGCGGGCTGGAGCTGTTCTGCTCCTCCGGCTTCGGCGGCTGGGACCCGGAGCTCTTTGCGGACCAGTACATCTCTCAGGGCGCCGTCAGGAAGGTGGTGGCTTCCCACTTTGCCAGCATGCCCGTGGTCCAGAAAATGGCGGCGGAAAACCGGATAGAATGTTATTGCCTGCCCCTGGGCACCCTCTCTCAGTGCATACGGGCGGCGGCGGCGGGCCAGAAGGTCTACCTCAGCAAGGTGGGCCTCAACATCTTTTCGGACCCCCGGCTGGACGGCCCCGCCCTCAACAGCTGCTCCAAAGAGGAACTGGTGAAGGTGGTCCGGCTGGAAGAGGAAGAATACCTGCTCTATAAGACCCCGAAGATCGACGTCGCTTTCATAAAGGGCACCACCGTGGACCCCCACGGCAACATTTCCTTTGAGAACGAGCCTGTGGTGGCAGACGCCCTGGCCATGGCCCAGGCCACCAAGAACAACGGCGGCAAGGTCATCGTCCAGGTGGAAAAGGTGAGCCATCTCTTCAAGCGGCCCTGGGATGTGGTAGTCCCCGGCGTTCTGGTGGACGCTGTGGTGGTCTCTCAGGAAATGCCTGAATTCCAGAGGGCCAATCCCGTCCTGTCCGGGGACATCCACGTTCCCGCCAGCCACATGGACTACTGGATGGGCCAGCTCAGGACCTCCAAAAAAGGCGGCCGCCCCAAAGCGGACCAGTCCGCCGACATCATCGGCAGGCGGGCCGCCAGAGAAATGAAGGCGGGAGACGTGGTGAACATCGGCATTGGCATTCCGGAAACCACGGGGAAATATGCTTCGGAGCTGGGCGTCCTGAAGGACGTGACTCTGACGGTGGAGGCCGGCGGCACCGGCGGGCTTCCCGCTCCCGGGGTCATCTTCGGCTCCACCATAGGGGCGGATATGGCCACGGACATGGCGTCTCAGTTTGATTTCTACGATGGCGGGGGCCTGGACATCTGCTTTATGGGCGGGGTGGAGGCGGACTGCCGCGGCAACGTGAACGCCCACCGCATGGGGGACACCTACACGGGCATAGGCGGCTTTGCCAACATCACCGCCGCCACCAAAACCGTGATTTTCTGCCTCACCTTTTCTGCCAAGGGGCTTTCCGCAGTGATGGAGGGCCCGGAAGGGGTCCGCATAGAATCTGAGGGCAGCGTCCCAAAATTCAAAAAGGAAATCGCCGCCGTAAGCTTTTCCGCCAAAAACGCCCTGCAAAACGGGCAGCGGGTCCTCTATGTGACGGAGCGCTGTGTCTTTGGCCTGACTCCGGAGGGCCTGGCCCTGCTGGAGGTCTACCCGGGCATAGACAAGAAGAAGGACGTCCTGGACCGGCTGGAGTTCCCCGTGAAGGACCTCTGCGAAGTCTGCCGATAAACATGCCAGCGGTAAAAACGGTTGCAAGCACCCATTCAACAACACAGACCCGGTCTTGCCGCTTTTACCGCTGTATACGCAGCGGACTTCGGCTTTGCCGCTCCCACCGCTTCTAATCCAATTCTGCTGCGCCGGTATACAGTTCGTAATACCGGCCTTTTTGTTCCAGAAGCGCCTGGTGGGAGCCCCGCTCCACCACCTGGCCCTGCTCCAGAACCAGAATGGCCTCCGCATCCCGCACCGTGGACAGCCGGTGGGCTATGACAAAGGTGGTGCGGTCTTCCATGAGCCGGCTCAGCCCCTTCTGTATCCGGGCCTCGGTGCGGGTGTCCACAGAGCTGGTGGCCTCGTCCAGGATCAGGATGGGGGCGTCGGCCACGGCGGCCCGGGCAATGTTCAGAAGCTGCCGCTGGCCCTGGGACAGGTTGGCCCCGTCTCCCTCTATCAGCGTATCGTAGCCCTGAGGCAGACGGCGGATGAAGGAATGGGCCCCTGCCAGCCGGGCCGCCGCCTCCACCGCTTCGTCCCCGGCTTCCAGATTGCCGTAGCGGATGTTCTCCCGGACGGTGCCTGTGAACAGGTGAGTGTCCTGGAGCACCACGGACATGGAGCGGCGGAGATCGTCCCGCCGGATCTGGCGAAGGTCTATGCCGTCTATGGTGATGCTGCCCTCCTCTATCTCGTAAAAGCGGGTCAGCAGGTTGATGATGGTGGTTTTCCCTGCGCCGGTGGAGCCCACAAAGGCGATCTTTTCACCGGGCCTGGCAAAGAGGGACAGATCTTTCAGCACGGTCTTTTCCGGCACATAACCGAAGGTGACGTTGTGGAAGCGCACGTCTCCCATCACCGGGATCCGCTCTTCTCCCCTGCTCCAATAGAAGCTCTCTCCTTCCTTTTCCAGGCCGTAGCTGTCCGGCCCGTCCTCTTCCTCCGGCCGCTCCCCTATCACCTCAAAGATGCGCTCGGCCCCGGCCACGGCGGTGATGATGGCGTTGTACTGGCTGGTGGCCTCGTTGATGGGACGGCCGAACTGCTGGGCCAGGTTCAGGAAGACCACCAGGGCCCCTACGGTAAGGCTGCCGCCGATGGTGAGAATGCCGCCGATGGCCGCCACCAATGCGTAATTGATGGTGTTCAGGTTCCGGGAAAGGGGCATCATGGTCCCGGCAAAGGTCTGGGCAGTGACGGCCACCTTCCGCAGAGCCTCGTTCCGGCGGTGGAATTCCTCTTCCGCCCGCTCTTCATAGCAGAAGGATTTCACCACCTTCTGCCCCGTCATGATCTCTTCGATGTGACCGTTCACCGCTCCCAGATTTTTCTGCTGGGCCACAAAATACTTGCTGCTGGCCTTCATTATTTTGGAAAGGATCAGGAACATCACCGGCGCCATCAGGAGGGTAACGGCGGTGAGCAGCAGGCTGCGCCACAGCATAAGGCCCAGGATGCCCGCAAAGGTGATGACGCTGGAAAGCAGGGACAGAAGGCTGTTCTGCAGGGCGTCGTTGAGGGTGTCCACGTCGTTGGTGAAGCGGCTCATCATCTCCCCGTGGGTCCTGCTGTCATAGTAGCGGACGGGCAGGGTCTGTAAATGGTCAAAAAGCTCGCCCCGGATGTCCCGTATGGTCCGCTGGGTCACCGATATCATCACCCGCATCTGCACATAGGCCGCTGCCGCGGAAACGGCGTAGATGACCCCCAGGACAATGAGCCCGTGAAGCAGCCCCGCCAGGCGGCTTTCCAGGGAAAGGTCTCCATTGGCCGGCTGTAAGAACTCGTCTATGATGGGCTCAAGATAGGCCGTCCCCGCCAGGGAAGCCACGATGTTTATGAGGACCATGAGGAACGCCAGGATCACCAGGCCCTTCCGCCGGCCCAGATGGTCCCACAGGGTCAGCAGGGTCTTTCTGACGCTCTTCGGCTTTTCCAGCGCCGCCCCATGTCCGGGGCCGGGGCCTCTTCCTCCCGGTCCGCCGGGGGCGGCCCCTCTGATCTTCCCGCCCTTCATCAGACCGCCTCCTTTCCGCTCATCTGGGACTCATAAATTTCCCTGTATTCCTGGCAGGTCTCCAGGAGCTCCCGGTGCGTCCCGCTGCCCACTATCTCTCCCTCGTCCATCACCAGGATACGGTCCGCATCCATAACGGAGCCGATGCGCTGGGCGATGAGGAAGGTGGTGGTATCCTTCAGTTCCCGGTCGAAGGCCTGCCGGATGCGCCGCTCCGTGGCGGTGTCCACGGCGCTGGTGCTGTCGTCCAGTATCAGTATGGGGGGCTTTTTCAGCATGGCTCTGGCAATGCACAGCCGCTGCTTCTGCCCGCCGGAAAGGTTCACGCCCCCCTGCTCCAGCCGGGTTTGGTACCCCTCGGAAAAGCTCATGATAAAATCGTGGGCCTGGGCGGCCTCTGCCGCTTCCTGTACCTCCTGCTCCGTGGCGTCCTCCCGGCCCCAGCGCAGGTTTTCTTCTATGGTCCCGGAAAACAGGGTGTTTTTCTGAAGCACCATGCCCACGGAATTTCTCAGCTCCCGGAGCCCGTACTCCCGCACATCTCTGCCGTCCACCAAGACCTGGCCCTCGCTCACATCGTAAAACCGGGGGATCAGCTGGACCAGGGAGCTCTTGCCGGAGCCGGTGCCGCCGATGAGGGCCACCACCTCTCCCGGCTCTGCTGTAAAGCTCACGTCCCGCAGCACGTATTCCTGATTTTCCTTTCCGTATATAAAGCAGACGCCCCGGAACTCCACTCTGCCCTTTATTGGAGGGGCCGCCGCCGGGCCGGAGCCCCCTTCCGCTGCCAGGCCGGAAGCCCCTTTCTCTTCTGCCGCCGGGCCGCCTCTTCCTTCCTCCAGAGTGCTTTTTGCGTCCAGCACCTCCCGGACCCGCTTGTACGAGGCGCTGGCCCGGGTGAGCATGATGAAGACCATGGAGATCATCATCAGGGACATGAGTATCATCATGATGTAGTTGATAAAGGCCACAATATCCGCCACGTTCATCTGGCCGTAAATGACCTGATTCCCGCCGATCCAGAGCACCGCCAGGATGCAGGCGTTCACCACCAGCATCATTACGGGCATGTTGAAAATCACCAGATTCATGGCCTTCATGGTGGCTTCCATCAGCTCTTCGTTGGAACGGCGGAACTTTTTCTTTTCAAACTCCTCCTGCACAAAGGATTTCACCACCCGGATGTTGGTCATGTTCTCCTGCACGTCCCGGTTGACCCCGTCTATGCAGACCTGCATCCGCTGGAAGCGGGGCATGGCCCGGGACAGGATCAGGCCCAGGAACAGGAGCAGCACCGGGGTGGCCACCAGAAGCACCCCTGACAGGGAGACGGACAGCCGCAGGGCCATGATGATGGCAAAGACCAGCATAAGGGGGGCGCGGATGACGATGCGCATCCCCATAAGGACGGTGTTCTGCATGAGGGTGACGTCGTTGGTGAGGCGGGTGCTCAGGGACGCCGTGGAAAAATCGTCCAGGTTTTCAAAGGAAAAGCCCTGGACCTTATGGAACAGGACCCGGCGCAGATCGGCGGCAAAGCCTACGCTGGCCACGGCGGAGCAGCGGGCGTTGGCCAGACCGGCGGCGGTGGCCACCACGGCCAGGAGAAGCATGACCCCTCCCGTCTGTAAAATGTACGGCAGATCTCCTGCCGGGATGCCGGTCCCCACGATGGCCGCCATCAGCATGGGCTGCAGGATTTCTGCGGCCACGTCCACCACCATGCACAAGACGGCCAGGGTGACCGCCTTTCCATAAGGCTTCAGACAGCCCCACAATTCTCTCATCTCGTTCTCTCCCAACTCGTTACTATTCACGGGGTGCCAGGGGGACGGTTTGCCGGTCTGTCCTCGTCCCAGAGAATTTTACGGCTCAACTCCCTGCCGGAAAGGCCGGCAGCTTCCCCTGATTTTTGTGAAAAACCCTTCTCTGTTCTCAGGGCCGGCGCTCCGGCGTCCGGGCCATGCAGTAGTTGATTTTTTCCCCCAACTTCAGAAAGCGTTCCTCATATTGGCTGGTGACCAGGCGGGCAGGCAGCTCTGTCCCGTGCAGGTCCCCGGTGCATTCCAGAAGTTCGTACCCCGCCGCCGCCAGCTCTTCCAGCGTGAAGGCGAAGAGAGCGTCGTTATCGGTCTTGATCTCCAGCAGGCCGCCGGGGACCATAGCCTTTTTATAGCCCTCCAGAAAGCTTCTGTGAGTGAGGCGGTGCTTGGCGTAGCGGGCCTTGGGCCAGGGGTCGCTGAAATTCAGATAGATTCCCGCCAGCTCTCCTTCTGCGAAGTAGTCCTCCACTCTGCTGATGAACTCCGCGATGAAGATCACATTGGGCAGCCGGAGGCTGTCCGCCAGCTCCAGGGCCCGGAGGACGATGCTGCTGCGGCCCTCCGCCCCGATGTAAAATCGTCCGGGATGGGCCTGAGCCAAAGCGGTGAGGAAATGGCCCCGGCCGCAGCCCAGCTCCAGGAACAGGGGGACCTCCCGGGCCGCCTCCCTTTCTTCCCCGGAGGCGGCTTTCTCCGGCGGCGCTCCGGGGCCGCCGCCGGTCCGGCCCCCGCCGGCCAGCGCCACAGGGACGGCGGCAGGCCGCTCCCCGGCTCCCATGCAAAGCTCCGCCAGCTCCCGCCAGCTCCCCTTCATCTCCCTGGGCGACCCTGCCGTATAATGGGCCATGGCCGCCAGCCTCGCCCCTTCGTTCTTCACCTTCCGCTGTCTCATGGGAGCCCCTCCCGGCCTGCCCCGGCCATCTTCCCTGCACCGGCACCGGCACAAACTCCGCCGCCTTCACCGCCACCGGCTCCGGCGCAAGCCCCGCCTACCTCAGCTTCATGCCCGTTTTTGCCGCCAGGGCTTCCATCTCCGCCGGACT
>JAUNBO010000225.1 GCA_030527065.1 Bacillota bacterium
CCGTGGAGCAGGCAGGCTATCAGGTGACCGGCTGCTCCGCCGGCTGAGGGCAGACGGTCTGGCCACCGGCAGCCCGCCAATCCCATGCACCGCCGACCGCCGCCAGCTTTTCGGGCCGGCCGGCCCGGCCGGGGCCGGCTGCCGCCGCCGATTCCGACAATGCAACAACGGCAAAGGGCGCCGGAGGATTCCGGACGCCCTTTGCTGTTAGGAGTGAAATACCAAATTGTTTGTGTGTTTTCATTTATCTCAACACGGCGCTTGCGTCTTGCCCCATGTTTTTTATGCTTCCATCTGAAGCCGGACCATTCTGTGATAATCGCCTTCAGCGGCATAAAGCTCCGCCGGCGTTCCCCATTCGCTGACCTTACCGTCCCGGAGGACCACTATTTTGTCCGCACCGGAAACCGTCCGCATCCGGTGGGCGATGAGCAGCACCGTTTTCCCCCGGATGAGCCGGGAAATGGCTTCCTGTATGACGGTCTCGTTGTCCACATCCAGGGAAGCGGTGGCTTCGTCCAGCAAAATGACAGGAGCGTCTTTCAGGAAAGCCCGGGCGATGGAAATCCGCTGACGCTCTCCCCCGGAAAGCTCCGAGCCGTTTTCCCCTATGAGGGTTTCCCAGCCCTCCGGCAGCTTTTCCGCAAATTCATCGCAGTGAGCCATCCGGGCCGCCGCCAGCACCTCTTCATCGCCGGCGTCCTTTCTGCCGATGCGTATGTTCTCCAGAATGCTGTTATTGAACAGGGTCACATCCTGAAACACGATGGAATACAACGAAAGGAGGGTCTCCGGCTCCACCCGGGAAATGTCCATTCCCCCTACGGTGATTTTTCCCCGGCTCACGTCCCAGAAGCGGGCGGCCAGCCTGGAGACCGTGGTCTTCCCTCCGCCGGAGGGCCCGATCAGCGCCGTCACTTCCCCCTGCTTCGCCGTAAAGGAAACATCCTCCAGCACTGTTTCTTCTCCGTTATATGCAAAGCCCACATGGTCAAAGACGATGTCGTGACCCCGGTTGCTCAGCCTCTTTTCCCCCTCCTGCACCGGATGGGAAAGGATCTCGTCCATCCGCCGGCACTGCACGTCCAGGGCGATGATGGCCGCCAGATTCTGCAGAGCCACCTGCATGGGGTCATAAAGGCGGGAAACCACCAGCAGGTACATGAAAAAGGTCAGCACGTCCAGGGTCCCCCGGACCAGGAGGACGCTTCCCGTCAGCGCCACCGTAACGATGCCCAGCTTCAGCACCATCTGTGCGGAGGCCACAAACAGGGCCGTCCCCAACTCCGTTATCACTGCCCTCTTCTCCACCGCCTTTATCTTCCTGTCCAACCCCTCCAGATACGCCGCTTCTCCATTGTTGGCCTTCAGGTCCCTGAGAGATTCTATGCACTCCTGTATGCCGTCGGCACAGGCCATCTTTGCCGCCATCTGTTTTGTCCCCAGGCTCTTCTGTACCCGGGAAGAAAAAAGCACGATGAGGAAGGAAACCGGCAGCACCCACAAGGCGGCCAGAGCCATCCGCCAATCGAAGAAACACAGGCCTGCGGCAACGACG
>JAUNBO010000072.1:0-3126 GCA_030527065.1 Bacillota bacterium
AAATAATCGGTACTGTCAAAATCGATGCGGACAGCTCTGCTTACTACACAAGAGGAGTGTCCGGTGAAGCGGGACAACAAAGAAAGGGGAGGGATCAGGCGTGAAGAAACATAGAGAGCCGGAAATGCACAGCGGGGAAGAACGGGTGGAACTTCATTTACATACCTCATTCTCGCAGATGGACGCCCTGACGGATGTCAGTGAACTGATGAAAAGAGTCTCTGCGCTTGGATGCGCTGCTGTTGCAATTACCGATCATGGGAACGTACAGGCTTTTCCGGAGGCGCAGAAGGCTGCAGATAAACACGGTGTAAAGGTGATATACGGCATGGAGGGTCATTACTACGACGATACTATGGCTGAAAGTGAGAACGATCATTTCCATATCATTCTACTCGTCAAAGACCGGGACGGGCTTAAGAATCTGTACAAGCTGGTTTCTTACGCCAATATGGACGGCTTCAGCAAGGTGCCGCGTATTCCCAGGAGCATTCTGGACAAACATCGCTGCGGCCTGATGATAGGCTCGGCTTGTGTGTGCGGTGAGCTGTTTCAGGCTCTTCTGAACGGAAAAGCCGAAGACGAGCTCCTGGAGATCGCAGCTTATTATGATTACATTGAGATCCATCCGGTCTGCAATGACAGGTTTCTTATCGGTGCACGGGGCATCAGCTCCGACGATGATCTGAGGCGGCTGAATCTTCGGATCGCCGGCATTGCCGACAAGCTGAACAAACCTTTGGTTGCCACCGGGGACGTCCATTTTCTTGACCCGGAAGAGGAAGTTGCAAGAAGCATTTTGCTTTCGGCGAGAGGTGTGGAAAACCCCGACGCCCCTCTTCCGCTATACTTCAAAAGCACGGAAGAAATGCTCGGCGAGTTTGCTTATTTAGGGGAAGCGGCTGCCTATCGCACCGTGGTAACGAACACCAGAGTGATCGCAGACAGCATAGGGGATGTTGCGCCGATTCCTTCCGGTGTGTATTTGCCTGAAATTGACGGGGCGGAGCAAGAGGTTGAGAGCAGGAGCATTGCCCGGGCAGAAAGCATATACGGCTGCCCCCTGCCCGAACCGGTCAGGGAGCGGCTTGATTGGGAGCTGTCTGCGATCAGGTCTTACGGATTTGAGATTTATTATGCCATCGCAGAAAGGCTCGTGAAGAAGTCCGGAGAAAGCGGATACGCTGTCGGGGCCCGGGGCAGTGTCGCCTCTTCGCTGGTGGCCTGCCTTTTGGGGATCACCGAGATCAATCCCCTGAGGGCACATTATGTTTGTACTGTCTGCAAGCATAGCGATTTCAAGGCAGCGGCACGATATGATACCGGCTTTGATATGCCGGATCTGGCCTGCCCCGTTTGTGGCCGGCTTCTGAAAAAAGACGGTTTCAATATCCCGGTTGAAACACTCCTGGGAGACGGGGGGAATAAAGCGCCTGACATTGATTTGAATTTTTCCGGAGAATATGTGGCGCAGGCCAGAGACCATCTCAAAGAGATTTTTGGCCGGGACCATGTTGTTCTTGAGGGTATGATCGGAGCCATGTCAGAGCGGATGGCTCATGGCTATATCGAACGGTATGCCGACGATCATGATTTGGAGCTGACCGGAGAAGAGATCGATTCCATAGCAAGATCATTGACGGGAATAAAGCGCATAAGCGGCCGTCGTCCGGGGGGATGCATCATCGTTCCACGCAATATGGAAGTTACCGATTTTTGCCCCGTGGATAAAACTGACGATGGGATCGTCACGCATTTTGACTACCATTCCATGAATGGCTGTCTCATCAAAATGGATGTTTTGGGCCATGGGACGCCAACGTTGCTGCACGGGCTGGAAGAACTGACAGGAGTGTCACAGAGCGCTGTCCCTCCCGACGATGCGCCCACAATGCGGCTGTTTACAACCGCAAATACAGTCGGTTTACCTGAATTTGACTCTGATTTCGCTCGCGGCATCCTGGAAATGATCAAGCCGGACTGCTTTTCCGATCTGATCAAATTGTCCGGAATGCTTCATGCCGCCGGCGCCTGGGAAGGTAATGCCAAAAGGCTCATCCGGGAAGGAGAGGCCTCACTGAAGGATACGGTCTCATTAAGGGATGAGGTTTTCCTTTATCTTCGATCCCGGGGGATGCCGCATGCTGAGGCGTATCGATTGATGGAATTTGTGCGGAAAGGGATGTTCTATACCGGTCCCGGCGCCTGGAATGGTGCAGCCCATGTTGAAAAACGGCGCGAATGGGAGCGCAGGCTGCAGCAGTACGATGTTCCCGGGTGGTATATCGATTCCTTGAAGAAGATCCAATACCTCTTTCCCAAAGCGCAGGCGGCCACTTATGTAATGCAAAGCTATCGTGTCGCCTGGTATAAGGCGCATTATCCGGCAGAATTTTGTGTTGCGATGATGAATGAGGCAGACGCAAATGGCTCCCTGGAGGAAACGGATCTGCTTAAGGCTCCCTCTGCGCTGAAAGACGAAATCGGGAGATTGAAACTGCTTTGCAATGATGGATGGCATTTCGGCGGCGACCATGACTGCGAGCGTAAAAAAGTCCTGGAAATCATATGCGAGGCCTATGACCGGGGCATTCGCTTTGTTCCATACAGCGCCCGCGAAAACCGAAAAAACGGGAAGAAGTTTGCTATGGGCGCCAACTCTTCCATTCGCGTTTCGGAGGCATATATGGGAGGAGAATAGTCCTGTAAATTTTCGGAAATGCATGTTATACTGTGAGCAAAGATGGGTTTCACCTACACTAAAAACAACCTGAGGGGTACTCATTATGAACGAATACACTTACGAACTTCTTTCTCTTTTGAAAAACAAGTTTACCCAGGTAGTCGGGGTGCGTTCCTTCCAGACTGATGAGGGGGCGCGCGCCTTCTACCTCAGAGAGCTGGAAGATAACTTAAGGGAGCCCATGGGTGAAGCGGCGCTTCGAGCGTATGGGCAAGGTTCCGGGAATGAGATTGCCTCCGGCAAGATGCACGCGCTTCGCTCCTCTTCGGCAATGACATACAATCTGTTTGGTAACCGGGCAGCCCGGGTCTGCGCGGCACAAAGCGCCGACAGTGTGATCGGCGGCGGTGTTTATGCTGTTGAGTTCGAGAAGCAGTTTCATA
>JAUNBO010000072.1:3226-8810 GCA_030527065.1 Bacillota bacterium
TGGAATAAACGGGGAGAGAGCAAGGTGGAAGACAGAGACAAACAGATTGGTCCGGCATTGTTTTTCTGTGTGGAGGGCGAGCTTCTGTTTCACGGATGCCGGCTTTCCGAAGGCGAGCCGTATGGCCCGTTCCTGAATTACCCCCACAGTCATCTTAAGATCTGGACGCAAAACTATGAAGGCAAATACGGTGTCGATTTCGACTATTATCCTCGCGGGCGGGTGGTGTATCGGAAAGCAGACGACAGCTACCTGATCTATTACGATAAGTGTATGCAGGCCCACATTGAGGAAGTGGCTTTGAAATATGCAGGCTATAAATATGAGATCGGGTTCGATGAGCACTATCAATGCCATCAGTGCAATGAGTACTATGTGATATAGCGCAGTGTCCGGATAGCCGGCTTTTCGGACAGCCCCGCCGCAATTTGTCTGAAAATACAGGTGTTGCCTGCGTTTTCAACGTTTCTGTCTCGGAACGGCCTGACTGCAATCCCCCGCAAGCAGGACTTTCATAAATAATATTTCCTGCGACGTAAGCGATGGATAAAATATTACAAAAGCCGCAGGTTTTTGTTGACAGGCGTTTCGCAAGGTGCTACTTTAGAATGAACATGGCTGACACTTGGTAGCGGGCTTTTGCTGCAGAAGGAGTTTTCGCAATGGTCAGGTTCAAGAAGTATATGTATCATATTTTTATTGACGGGCTGTCCGGCATGGCTCTTGGGCTCTTTGCCACCCTCATTATCGGTACTATCATCGCCCAGATTGCCAGCCTGATTCCCGGAGACGCGGGTTATTATATGAATCTGGTGGCCAGCGTGGCCAAGTCCCTGACCGGGGCGGGCATCGGCGTGGGCATTGCCTGCAAGTTCAAGCTGCCGCCTCTGGTCACCGTATCCGCCGCCACGGGAGGCATGGTAGGCGCCTTCGCCTCCAAAATTTTGGCGGGTACTGTCTTTGTGGACGGCGTCATCCACTTTGCGGGCCCCGGCGAGCCTCTGGGTGCGTTCGTAGGCGCTTTCGTGGCCGTGGAGTTTGGCCGTCTGGTATCCGGGAAAACTCCTGTGGACATTCTGGTCACGCCTATTGTGGCCATCGGCACCGGTTCCATCGCCGGCCTCATCGCCGGGCCTCCCATTTCCGCCCTGATGACAGCCATCGGCGAACTGATCAACTGGGGGGCGGAGCAACAACCCTTCCTGATCGGCATTATCGTATCCGTACTCATGGGCATGGCCCTTACGCTGCCCATCAGCTCCGCGGCCATCGGCATTGCCCTGGGGCTCTCCGGCATTGCCGCCGGAGCCGCTACCGTAGGCTGCTGTTGCCAGATGGTGGGCTTCGCCGTCATGAGCTACCGGGAAAACAAGATGGGCGGCCTCATCGCCCAGGGGCTGGGTACCTCCATGCTGCAAATCCCCAACATTTTCAAAAAGCCCGTTGTTTGGCTGCCGCCTACCATCGCCAGCGCCATCCTGGGTCCTGTCTCCAGCTACTTCTTAGGCATGACCAGCAACGCCATCGGCTCCGGCATGGGCACCTCCGGCCTGGTGGGACCCATCATGGCCTGGCAGACCATGGCCGCAGAGGGCGCTGCCACCGGCGTCATTGCTGCGGAAATCGTTATTATGTACTTCATCGCCCCCGCCGCCGTCACCCTGGCCATCTCCGAATTTATGCGAAAGAAGGGCTGGATCAGATTCGGCGACTTGAAGCTGGAGGTATGACCCATAAAGCATGACCGCCGGTTGAACCGGTAGGTTACTATTCAAGGGGCGCCAGAGGGACAGTCCGGCGGGCCGTCCCCCTGGCGCCCTCGCCAAAAGTAACTTAAGACGAGCTTTTTTCGGCATTTCACATATTGTTCTTGAAAATGTCTCCGATTTCAATTAAAATAATGACACTATGATGCGTATACAAATTCTTTGTTTGTATACGGCCGTTTTTTTATTGTATAACGGAGGAGAAACGCATGAAAAAATTTAAAGTATTTTTAACGGCTCTTTTGATCCTTTCCCTGGTCTTTTCCTTTGCCGCCTGCGGCGGCACGGAAGAACCGGCGGGTGAGGGTGAGGGCGAAGGGGAAGCCCCTGTCAGCTACAACCTGATTTTAGCCACCGGCGGCACGTCCGGCACCTATTATCCGTATGGCGGCGCCATGGCGGCCATTTTCAATGCCAACATTGAGGGCATGAACTGCACAGCCCAGTCTTCCGGCGCTTCCGCCGAAAACCTCCGCCTCCTGAACAGCGGAGAAGCGGACCTGGCCATCGTCCAGAACGACGTTATGGACTACGCCTACAACGGCATCGAGCTCTTTGAAGGCGCCGCCATAGACGGCTACAGCGCCATCGCCTGCCTCTATCCCGAGGTGGTACAGATCGTGGCGCGGCCCGAGTTGAACGTGGAGAGCATTGCCGACCTGGCCGGCCTGCGGGTATCCATCGGTGACGCCGGCAGCGGCGTGGAAACCAACGCCATTCAGATCCTGGCGGCCTACGGCCTCACCCGGGACGACATCGACGCCCGCAACCTTTCCTTCAAGGAATCCGGAAGCGCTTTCCAGGACAACCAGTTAGACGCCTTCTTCGTCACCGCCGGCGTTCCCAATGCCGCCATTCAGGAGATCTGCGTCACCAAGGAAGTCACCATGATCTCCCTGGGCGGAGACGAGCTGGCCGGCCTTTTGGAGCAGTACGGCTATTACACTGAGTACACCATTCCTGCCGGCACCTACGGCGAAGCCCCGGACGCCACCGCGGTTTCCATCATGGCCACCCTGGCTGTGTCCGACGCCCTGGACGAGGATGTGGTCTACAACATCACCAAGACCCTGTTCGAGAAGCAGGCAGACCTGGCTGCCCAGCATGCCAAGGGCGCAGAGCTTTCTTTAGAGAAGGCCCTGGACGGCATCTCCATCCCCCTGCATCCCGGCGCACAGAAATACTACGAGGAAGCGGGCCTTCTGTAGAGGCTTGCGACCCGGTGTGATGTAATGTGAAAAAACATAAATACATCATAATCGCATTAACAGGCATTCTTGTGGTACTGTCGGTTTTTTTGCCGGCAGTACCACAGCTGTCTGTTACAAACGGGGACAGCGGGGCGGTGCTGCTGAGTTATGCCGTGGAGCCCGGGGATACCTTTGTGGTGGGCTATATCCATTCGGTGAACAAGAGCCTGGTGGAGGACCATTTCGTCATCACGGAGGACCATCGGATCATGGTGGAGTCCACTTCCTTTGTGGCCTACGGCGCCGGCATACCCGAGCCGGAAGAGGGGCAGACCCTGACCATTACGGAGGATGCGGTGGTCATCGACGGAATAGACCGGCTGGCGGATCCTTACCGGCTATTTGTGGGAGTAATCGCCGACCATCGGTTTTCCATGGGCAGCGGCGACTCCATTCATCTGAAAGACCTGGTCCCGCCCCAGACCACGCTGATTTTCCAGGTGGAGCGGCAGCCCCTGTGGCAGCTGCTGACCACGAAGCCTTAGCGAGAGGTATATAAGGAGAAATCCCATGTTTAAGTTTAAGAAGGACCGCACAGGGGATGTTCCGGCGGATCCCGGCATGGATGCTATCGAAGGCGCCCCGCCCGGCGAGGCCTCTTCCGAGGAGGACTTCCATCAACTCAGTGAAGAAGAAGTGGATGCGATTCTGCGGAAATATGACAAGGAAGCCTCTTATCGGAAGATGAGCGGCGTCTGGAAATACGTCATTATTGCAGTCTCCATAACCTTTACCCTTTTCCAGCTCTACATGACTGCCATCGAGCAGCTGCCCGCCCAGCAGTGGCGTTCCAGCCTGCTCTGCTTCGTGGTGGTACTGGTCTTCCTGCTGTTTCCCGCCGGCAAGAAGCTGCCCCGGAATACCATGGCCTGGTACGATATCCTGTTGGCCCTGGGCGCTGTTTTCTGCTGGGGCTACATCATTCTGAATTACAGGGACCTGATCGGCCGCATCGCCAACTACACACAGCTGGATATGATTATTGCGGTGGCGGGTATTATTCTCCTGTTTGAAGCCTGCCGGCGGGTGGTGGGCATCCCTATTATGATCATTACGGGCTGCTTCCTGCTGTATGCGTATTTCGGCCAGTATATGCCCGGTTTTCTCAATCACAGAGGCTATTCCGTCACACGGATTTGTACCCGGATGTTCTACGAATTGGAGGGCATCATGGGTACGCCCATCGACGTTTGTTGTAAATTTATTTTCCTGTTCATTCTCTTTGCCGCCTTTCTGGAAAAGACGGGGATCGGGGGATTTTTCATCGATCTTGCCAATGCGGTGGCGGGCTTTGCCGCCGGAGGGCCCGCCAAGGTGGCGGTGCTCACCAGCGCCCTGGAAGGGACCATTTCCGGCAGCTCTGTAGCCAACACCGTTGGCTCCGGCAGCTTCACCATTCCCATGATGAAATCCCTGGGGTATAAACCGGAGTTTGCTGCTGCGGTGGAGGCTACGGCCTCCACCGGAGGACAGATCATGCCTCCCATAATGGGGGCTGCCGCCTTCCTGATGGCGGAGTCCATAGGGGTGCCATACCTGGAGGTGGTGAAGGCCGCCATCGTGCCTGCCATCCTGTATTTTTCCGGCGTGTGGATCATCATCCACCTGGAGGCCAAGAAGTTGGGACTGCGGGGGATGAAAAAGGATGAGCTGCCCAAGCTGGCCCGCATCATGAAGGAACGGGGCCACCTGCTGGTGCCCCTCATCGCCATCGTTTACTTCCTGGTGGCCGGATACACCGCCACCATCGCCGCCCTCATGGGAATCATTTTCTCCGTGGTGGCAAGCCTGCTGAAAAAGGCCACCCGCCTTACCCCCAAGGAGTTCCTCGGCGCCATGGTGGACGCCCCCAGGAACATGCTCAGCGTGGCTGTGGCCTGCGGCATGGCGGGCATGATCATCAGCGTGGTCACCCTTACGGGGCTGGGCCTGAAGATCGGCGCCGGCCTGGTGGAGCTGGCCGGGGGCAGCATGATACTGACCCTGTTCTTCACCATGATCGCCTCGATCATTCTGGGCATGGGCACTCCCACCACCGCCAACTACATCATTACCTCTACCATCACAGCGCCGGCCATCATTGCCGTGGGCGTGCTGATGGATATGCCGGTGCCCATGATAGCGGCGCATATGTTCGCTTTCTACTTCGGCATCGTGGCGGACATCACCCCGCCGGTGTGCCTGGCGGCCATGGCCGGCGCAGCCATCGCCAAGAGCCGGCCGGTGATGACGGGGGTGGTGGCCACCAAGCTGGCCATAGCGGCCTTCCTGATCCCCTACATCTTCGTCTACAACCCGGAAATGCTCATGGTGGACACCAGCTTCCCCCAGGTTCTTTTCATCACCTGCACGTCGATTCTGGGCATGGTTGGGATAGGCTCTGCGCTGGAGGGCTGGTTCTTCACCAACTCCAACATACTGGAACGGCTGATGATGCTGGGAGGCGGCCTGCTGCTCATCGATCCGGGCCTTCTGACCGACGCCGGCGGCGCAGCGCTCATCGCTGCCTCCGCCCTGTTCAACTACAGCAAAAAGCGCCGCCATGCCCACCAGCAGAAGCCCGCATAA
>JAUNBO010000073.1 GCA_030527065.1 Bacillota bacterium
CCGTCTCCTGATGAGCGGCTTTTTTAACGCCCATGCCCACACGCCCATGACGCTGCTCCGGGGCTACGGGGAAAACCTGAAGCTGGGAGACTGGCTGAACACCCGTATCTTCCCTTTCGAGGCCCGGCTCAACGGAGAGGACGTTTACTACGGCACCCTGCTGGGCCTGGCGGAGTCCCTGCGCTTTGGCATTGTTTCCTCCACGGATATGTACTATTTCTGCGACAGGATGGCGGAAGCGGTGCTGGAAAGCGGGGCGAAAAACAACCTGAGCCGGGGCGTCACCTGCTTTACGGAAGAAGAACTGGAAGCCCTGCCGGCCTTTCAGGAAACTGCCGCTCTGTTCCGGGACTGCAACGGTGCGGGAGAGGGCAGGCTGCTGGTGGATCTGTGCATGCACGGAGAATACACCACCACGGAGCGGACCATGGCCCGGATGATAGAATACGCCGGAGAGCTGGGGACCGGCTTTCACATCCACTGCTCAGAAACCCGTGAGGAAGTGGAGGGCTGCAAGAGCCGTCACGGCGGCAAGACGCCGGTGGGCTACCTGAGGGGGCTGGGGGCTTTTGAAAACCGCACGGTCCTGGCCCATGGGGTCTGGTTGGAGGAAGGGGACCTGGAGCTTCTGGCGGCGGCGAAAAATGTCACCGTAGCCAGCTGCCCTGTCAGCAACCTGAAGCTGGCCAGCGGCATATGCGATGTTCCGGCCCTGCTGGAGCGGGGGGTGAATGTGGCCATAGGGACCGACAGCGTGGCCAGCAACAACAGCCTGAACATGCTGGCGGACATGAAGATCTATGCCCTGCTGCAAAAGGGCTGGCGGCAGGACCCCACTCTGGTGACCCCAAAGGAAGCACTGTATGCGGCCACCAGGGCCGGAGCTCTTTCCCAGGGGCGTCCGGATACGGGTCTGCTGGCCGAAGGCATGAAGGCGGACCTGACGGTCCTGGACATTTCCGGGCCCAACATGAATCCGGTCCACGATCTGCTGAACAATCTGGTGTATTCCGCCTCCGGCGGGGAAGTGGTCCTCACCATGGCCGACGGCAGGGTTTTGTACCGGGACGGCGAATATCTGACCATAGATATAGAGAAAGTAAAGCATGGGGCGGCGGGGGCCTGCGCTCGTATTTTGAGAGAATTGGAGAGATAAGGTGTCTGCTGCGACAAAAAAGACATTTTTACAGGGGGCCGTCATACTTGGCGTGGCCGGGCTGATTATAAAGGGGCTGGGAGCCGTATTCCGCATCCCTCTGGGGAACATCATAGGCGATACGGGAATGGGGTACTACCAGACCGCCTATCCCATTTATGTGCTGCTGCTGATCCTGTCCAACTCCGGCATTCCCGTGGCGGTTTCCCGCATGGTATCCGAGAGAAACGCCATAGACCACCATTATGAGGCTTACCGGGTATTCCGGGTGGCCATGGCCCTTTTGGCCTGCATCGGCCTGGTCTCCGCCGCCTTCCTTTTTTTCGGCGCGGAATTCCTGGTGGGCATTTCCGGAAATCCCAACGCCAGGCTGGCGATGATGTCCATTGCGCCGGCCCTGTTCTTCGTTCCCATCATGGCTGCTTACCGGGGGTTTTTCCAGGGGCAGCAGGACATGAAGCCCACGGCGGTCTCTCAGGTGACGGAGCAGTTCTTCCGGGTGGCGGTGGGCCTGACCCTGGCCATCGTGCTGGCGGGCGCCGGCTTGGAATATGCTGCGGCAGGGGCTTCCTTCGGGGCCACAGCCGGAAGCGTGGCCGGACTGGCCGCCGTAGCCTTCATCTTCCTGAAGCGGCGGGAGAAGATCATGGCCCAGGTGCGGAGGGATGAAAAGCGCAGCGGAGAAACCACGGGCTATATCCTGAAGACCATCCTGGTCATTGCCGTTCCCATCACCATCGGGGCGGCCATCATGCCCATCATGAACGTGATAGACCTGGCCATCGTCATGCGGCGGCTCCAGGCGGTGGGCTTCACCGCAGAAGCGGCCAACAGCCTGTACGGGCAGTTGACGGGCTTTGCGGGGCCCCTCATAAACATTCCCCAGGTGCTGACCCAGGCTGTGGCCATGAGCCTGGTGCCTGCGGTGGCGGCGGCTTTTAAAAGGAATGACCTGGGCTTCCTGCGGCATAACGTGGAGTTGGGGCTGCGGGTGTCTCTCACCGTGGGCCTGCCCTGCGCCGTGGGCCTGATGGCGCTTTCGGAGCCCATCATGCTCCTGCTGTATCCCATGGAGCAGGCCAGCGCCGCCAATGCGGCCTCCTGCCTGTTCATCCTGTCCTTCGGCGTCATCTTCCTGGCGGCGGTCCAGACCCTGACCGGCGTTTTGCAGGGGGTGGGGAAGCAGAACATTCCCGTGCGGAACCTGTGCATAGGGGCGGTGGCCAAGGTAGCCCTCACCTATGGGCTTACGGGCATAACGGCGCTGAATGTGCGGGGCGCTGCCATCGGGACGGTGGCCGCATATATCATTGCGGGGACGCTGAATCTTCTTGCGGTGCGGAAGTACACGGGAGCCCGGTTTGACCCGGTGGTGGTGCTCTGGAAGCCCCTGGGCGCTTCTCTGGTCATGTGGCTCTGCGTGTGGCTCTCCACAAAGACCGTATATCCTCTTTTGTACGGATGCGTGGACAGCCGGCTCATGGCCAACGGCGCGGCCACAGTCATAACCATCTGTCTGGGAGCGGCGGTCTACGGCGTCATGCTGGTAGCGACCAGGGCCATTACCAGCGAGGAGATCCGGCTGCTGCCCGGGGGAGCGAGGCTGGCCAGGGTCCTGGAGCGCTTTGGGCGCTGAGGGGGCTTTCAGAAGAAAGGCGGAAAAGAAGAGATGTACGAAGAACTGTATGAAGAAGGAAAAAGCGGCGCCGAGGCGGTGGACAGGCTCTGCAGGATACTGGCGCTGCTGCGGAGCCGGGACGGCTGCCCCTGGGATCAGGCCCAGACCCATGAAAGCCTGAGGGCCTGCATGATAGAAGAAGCCTATGAGGCGGTGGACGCCATAGAGAAGGAAGATTGGGAACACCTGGAAGAAGAGCTGGGGGACGTGCTGCTGCAGGTGGTGTTCCACGCCGGACTGGGGCAGGAGGCGGGGCGTTTTGACCTGGCCGGCGTCGCCAACAGGGAGTGTGAAAAGATGATTCGCCGGCATCCCCATGTTTTTGACGAAAAACAGGGAACTTTTTCGGCAAATTATACAGAAAGTGTTGACAAAGTCCTTGAAAAATGGGAGAATGTGAAAAGAAAAGAGCGCCGGGGCACCCAAACCGCATCCATGGAGGAGCTTCCCAGGTCCTTGCCGGCCCTTACACGAAGCTGCAAAGTCCAGAAAAAAGCGGCGGACGTGGGGTTCGATTGGGACCGGGTGGAGGAAGCCTTTGGGAAGCTGGAGGAAGAGACCCGGGAGCTTTTGGAGATTTACCGGAGCCAGGACAGGGAACACATCAAGGAAGAAGTGGGGGATCTGCTGTTTGCAGCGGTGAACATCGCCAGGTTCCTGGATGTAGATCCGGAAGACGCACTGAATTTTGCATCGCAAAAATTTATCCGCCGCTTTCGTTTTATAGAAGAAACGGCTGCCGCACAGGGAAAAAACCTGGAAGAAATGACTTTGACGGAAATGGACCGGTTGTGGGAGCAGGCGAAAACGGAAGAGACGCATAGGTAGCGGTGTGGAAGATAAACCAAGGTAAACCAAAGAAAAATTTTAAGGAGGTTGTGTCGTGAATAAAGCAGATTTGGTCGGTTGCGTAGCCGAAAAGACCGGTTTCACCAAGAAGGACGCGGAAGCGGCGGTGAGTGCATTCCTCGCCAGCGTGGAAGACGCCTTAGTAAAGGGAGAAAAGGTCCAGCTCATAGGATTTGGTACCTTTGAAGTAAAGCCCAGGAAGGCCAGAGAGGGACGGAATCCCAGAAAGCCCAACGAGACCATCAAGATCGCAGCTTCCAAAGCCCCGGTTTTCAAGGCCGGTAAGGCACTGAAAGACGCAGTGAATAAATAGCTCGTTGAGAGAAGTCCATAAAAGGCAGTCTGCGGACTGCCTTTTTTCTTCGGGTGTGCCCGGCGGAAGAGAGCGGGGCCCGGAGCGGAAGCCGAAAAAGGGAACGGGGGAAGAGTGAGATGAGAGTGGATAAGTTTTTGAAGAACTCCAGGCTGATAAAGCGGCGGACCGTGGCCAAGGAGGCCTGCGATACGGGCCGGGTGAGCCTGAACGGCCGGGAAGCCAAGGCCGGGAGCGAAGTGAAGCCGGGGGATGAGCTGACGGTGCGCTTCGGCAACGGCGAGATCCGGGTGCGGGTGCTGGCGGTGCCGGAAACGGTAAAGAAAGAGGACGCCTCCTCCATGTATGAGGCCATTTAGGAAGGGGGTCCGGTGCGGCTGCTGTATTTTCCGCAGCGGTCGGCAAAAAAGCCCCGGGGCCGGCCGTCATACCAGACCCGGCTCACCTGACAGTGGTTTTCACAGTCCCGGCAGCGGAAGCTGTCCAGGCGGACGGAACGGTCCTTGTCCCCAAAGCCTCTGAAAAGGGTTTTTTCCGGGGCTTTTTCTTTTGCCAGCAGGGCTGCGCCCAGGGCGCCCATCACCTTATGGTGTTCGGGCACCAGGACCCGGCAGCCCAGCTCTTCCTCAAAAGCCCGGCGTATTCCTGCGTTGGCGGCTACTCCGCCCTGAAAGCAGACCTTGGGCAGGAGGCGCTTGCCTTTGGCCACATTGCTGAGATAGTTGCGGACCAGGGCCCGGCACATGCCCGCCACCAGGTCTTCAGTGGGAGAGCCGGCCTGCTGTTTGTGGATCAGATCGCTCTCCGCAAAGACGGCGCAGCGGCCGGAAATGGGGGCGGGGGACCGGGAGCGGAGGGCCAGCTCTCCCAGTTCCTCCGGGGACAGGCCCAGGCGCTGGGCCTGCCGGTCCAGAAAAGAACCGGTGCCGGCGGCGCAGACCGTGTTCATGGCGAAATCGAAGACCAGGCCGTCCCGAAGCAGGATGATCTTGGAATCCTGGCCGCCGATTTCCAGGACGGTGCGGATCTCCGGATCCAGGGCCGCCGCCGCCACAGCGTGGGCGGTGATCTCGTTTTTCACCACGTCGGCGCCAGCCAGGGCGCCGGCCAGGGCTCTGCCGCTGCCGGTGACGCCCAGGCCCAGTATTTCCCCGTCGGCGTGACGAAGGCCCAGCTCCGCCAGGCCTTCACTGACGGCCCGGGCCGGGTCCCCTCCTGTTTTCAGATAGAGGGCTTCTGTGATGGCGCCCTCCCCGTCCGTCAGTACCAGATCCGTGCTGACGGAGCCTACGTCTATGCCCAGGTACATCTTATCTGTTTCCTTCCTTATATGAAAGCAACGCTTGCCCATTTTTCTTCTTCTGCATCTCCAGCATATCCAGGAAAGCTTCTATGCGGGTCAGGTACCCCGCTTCTCCGTCCATCTCGTCGAAGATCAGGGTGAGGACCTTCAGTTCCCCCTCCCCGGAGAGCCGGTCAAAGACCGCTTTGCTCACGATCTCCGGCATGCAGCCTGTGGGGAGTATCTGGATGACGCCGTCAAAGCCTCTTTTCCTGCTTTTCAGGGCGTCCATGACGGTCTCCTTGGCGTAGCCGCCGATGCAGTGGGGCAGTGCCGGGTTTTTCCGTTTCTCCGCCCGGAGGCCGCCCAAGGGAGTCAGAAGGGTCCTTCGGAGCCACCAGCCCAGGGTGACGGGCTTCTCATAGCAGACGCCCCGGTCCAGGAGGAAGCTCTCTATGTGATGGTTGGCAAAGGGCTCCGTAAGAGAGTAGATTTCTCCCGTCAGAAGGATGCGCAGAGGCCGGGGAGAGGCGGGCCCGGTGCGGGGGAGGCCTTTGCGCCAGCGCCGGACTGTCCGGCGGGCCTGGCGAAGGGAGGCCGCTTCTTCCAGCTCCCGGCGGCAGGCCTTCAGGAGGCGGCCGGTGCTGCCGGGGGTCTGTTCGCAGCAGCAGTGCCGGGCGGCGGCAGCCTGGAGCCCCTCCCAGCTCCGGACCAGCCCGTAGACCCCTCCCAGAGCCCAAAAGAGCCGGATCCAGGAGCATTGACGGTCCTCCACCGTCTCCCCCAGCCGCCGGAGGACCTCCCTCAGCCCTATGGCCCGGGGCGGGTCCAGGAGGATCCAGCGCAGGGGCGCCCCCTCCCGGTCCAGAATGGCCTTCAGCAATTCTCCGTACTCCCCCAGGCGGCAGGGCCCCATGGTGGCGGCCATCACTACCGTGTCTGCGCCCTGTTCCCGGGCGGACAGGAGATTGGCCAGCATCAGCTTGAAGGGCAGGCACATTTCTTCCGGGGCCAGCAGGGCTCCCTTGCTCAGCTCCCGGCGGCTGTTGGGGGGCGGCGTGACGATTTCCACACCCAGCTCCCGGAAAAACAGACGGCCGTAAAGATGAAGGTCACCGAAGTGGGGAAAGGTAAGCAAGGCGCCCCCTCCTTTCCAGAACGTCGGCGAAGGCCTGGAGCCGGGTCTCCAGACCGGCTTCGCCGGTGTGGCCGTCCAGCTTCAGCACCAGCATGGGCAGCTGGGGCATGCGGCTTTGTATCATGTCCACGGTGAAGGAGTCTGTGCCGCAGCAGAAGGAGGAGAGGTATATTATGCCGTCCGCCGCCCGTTCCCGGGCCAGGTGGAGGGCCGCGCCGTAATTCTCCACAAAGGAGCTCCAATAGGGCTGCTTCATCAGAGAACGGCACAGGAGCATTTTCTCGTGCCAGGGAACGGCCTCTCCCGCAATGACGCCTATGTCCAGCCGGTGGAGCCTGTTCAGCAGGTCCAGATTGGCAAAGGGATCGTGTACGTTATAGGGGTGGCCGGCCAGGAAGACCCGGCGGCGGTACTGGTGCTCTCTGATCTGGCGGCTCCGGTCCCGGGCCTGTGCGGAAAGGCCCGCCCGGAAGGCTTCCCGCAGCCGTTTCACGGGGACGCCTATGTCGCCGGCTTCCATGGAAAGCTGCCGCTCCAGTTTCTTCGGGTCCCGCAGGTCCAGGGGACGGGAAAAGAGAAAAGGACCGCTGTTTTCCGATGGCTGCTCCCCGGCTGCGGAGGAAGGGACGCCGTTTTTCACCAGCTCCGGCAATCCCGCCAGCTTGGGGCAGAGGGACAGACCGTATTCGCAGCGCAGGACCCGGGGCACCGCCAGGCGGCAGCCCGTCTCTGTCAATATCGCTGCGTGGCCGCAGAAGAGCTTTACCGGCAGGCAGGCCTCACTGACGCAGGAAGCCGTTCCCCGTTCCAGCGTCTCTCCGGAAGAGGGCCCGGAATAGCAGACGTCTGCGCCCAGGTTCCCCAGAAATTCCCGGACAAAGGCTTCGTAACGGAAAAACATCAGTCCCTGGGGCACTCCGATTTTCATGGCCCATCCTCTCCGCAGCCCGGAAAAGGCCGCAAAAAATCTGACGGCCTGCGGAATCCCTTCCTCCGCCGTCAGATAGAGTATTGCCGGAGTTTTGTTAAATTATCCCTGATTTTTCCGGACCACGGGCAAAAGCCGCTTATATAATATGTAGACAAGGATGGTCTCCACGGCGATGAGGATCAGAGCCACGGGGCCCCGGAGGGCCAGGAGCGCAAAATAGCCCATGTTGTAGAGCTTTGCCAGCCAGAAGGTCTTCCACAGGATGGAAGCCACGGCTTCTGCCAGGATAACGATCAGAAGGACCCGTCCCCAGTTGGGCTTCCGCTGCAGCCAGGAGCGCAGGAGCCCGGGAATGAGGCCCATGAGCAGGGGCCCTACGGTGAGAGGCGGATACCAGCCCCGGCCGGACAGCACTGCGGAGCCGAAAATATCCGCTGCGGCGCCGGCGATGGCGCCGGCGGCGGGACCGAAGAACAGGCCGGCCAGGATAATGGGTACGTTGCCCAGATCCAGACGGGAAAAATCCGTTATGTAGATCACAAAGATGCGGGTGAGAATGATGTTGATGGCCACCAGCAGCGCCAGGGTCACCAGAGTTTTCAGATCCAGCTTCATAAAAAATACCCCCTTAGTGTGTCAAACAAAAGCGGTTGTCACCACACTAAAGAGGGAAGCTTTGGTTTTCTCTTTAATGCAGCAGCGGACGCAATATTGTACCGCAAGCCCTTTCCCTTCCGGCAGAGGACTTTTCGTTTGCGGGCTACATCCCATCCCGCAACACTTTACGCACAATATTTACTCTACTTACATCCCGGATTGTACCACAGAGGCTGCGGCAATGCAAGAGAAATCAGATCATATTCCCCGGCGTCAGCAACTCGTTTTCATAAAGGGAAAGCAGTTGCCTTTTGAGGGAATAGAGTTCGCTGAGCAGCGCCGCCTTTTCCTCCCCTTCGGCCAGGCCTTCCACTCTGGCTATGCCGCACTCTATCTCTGTCAGGGTCTCGCCGTCCATAAAAAACGCACAGACCTTTTCGTGGCCGTACCATTGTTCCTTCAACTCTTCCAGGGCCCGGCGGACCCGGGACCAGTCCTCCTCCCGGACGGCGGGGAGCGCCTGTTCCTCCAGAAAATCCGCCATTCCGTGAAACGCCTTGTCGCTGTACTGGATGAAGAGGAAACCTGCAGCCGTTACCACAGCCAGGCTGACCACGGCGATGACAATGGAGCGCATCAGATATCCCCCTTTTCTTCGGTCTTCTGGGCAGCGGTCGGGGCGGCCGGTTCTCCGCCCCGGTCCCGGCCGCCGGAGGACGGCGCATCTGAGGCGGTCAGCTTCCCGGTCCCGGCCTGGCTGCCGGAAGGGGGAGCGTCTGTGGCGCCGGGC
>JAUNBO010000074.1 GCA_030527065.1 Bacillota bacterium
ATTTTGCCGATTTTCGCCCTTGATTTGTCAATAAAAGTAAGATACAATCAAAATGTGTCGTAATTCGCCGAAGCCCTTCGCTGCCGGCGTGTACTGCTTTGTTTCGTCTTGTAAGCGGCACCCGCTCTGAAAGACGGGCTTTGAGTATTTAGGGCAAGGAGAAGAAAAACATGCAGGACAAGATCCTCATTGTAGATGATAACGTTATCAACAGAGAGCTGCTGCGGGGGATACTGAGCGCAGAATACATCATTCTGGAAGCCGGGGACGGGGTGGAAGCCATGGACGTCCTTCACCGGGAGGCCCAGCCTGTTGCGGCGATCCTGCTGGACCTCATGATGCCGCGGATGGACGGATATCAGGTGATGGAGCAGCTGCAGGCAAGCCAGGCGCTGTCCCGGATCCCCGTCATCGTCACCACGGGCAGCACAGACAGCCAGGCGGAGATAAAGGCCCTGAACTGCGGCGCCACCGAATTCATCACCAAGCCGTACAGCCCCGAAATCATCAGGCGGCGGCTGAAAAACCTCATCCATCTGCAGGAATCGGCGGCCATGCTCAACAGCATGCAGAGGGATCAGCTCACGGGACTTTATAACCGGGAAACCTTCTTCTCCATAGCGGAAAAGATGATAGAAGCCATGCCGGAGGGTTACTACGTTCTGGCCAGCATGGACATAGACAACTTCAAGGTGGTCAACGACCAGTACGGCACAGAGAAGGGGGACCAGGTGCTCCGCTATGTGGCGGCGCAGGTCAGACAGGAAGCCGCCGCCGAAGGGACCCTTTGCGGCCGCATTTCAGAGGACAACTTTGTTTTGCTCTACCCCCGCAGCCTGAAACGGTTTGACGGGCTGGAGTGGCAGCGGGGAGGGAGCCTGCTGCCGGAAGGCCTCCCCATGCCCATCACCGTCAGCACCGGCTGCTACATCGTGGAGGACAAAAGCCTTTCCGTCAGCGCCATGTACGACCGGGCCAGCCTCGCCCAGGTCACCGTCAAGGGGCGCTACGATGTGCATGTGGCCGTGTACGACGAGTCCATGCGCAGCCATCTGCTCCGGGAGCAGGAAATCGTCAATGAGATGAACACAGCTCTGGAAACCGGTCAGTTTGAAGCCTGGTTCCAGCCTCTTTACAACCATTCCACCGGCGCCCTCATCGGGGCGGAGGCCCTGACCCGCTGGCGCCATCCCAGATACGGGCTTGTCGTGCCCGGGGCGTTTATCCCCATCTTCGAGAGAAACGGCTTTGTCTATGAGCTGGACAAATACATCTGGGAGCAGGTCTGCATCTGCCTCAGAAGGTGGACCGACGAAGGCCGGGATCCCTTGCCCGTTTCCGTGAATCTTTCCCGCTACGACCTGTTCTGCGGCGACCTGGTAGACGTGCTCAGGGGACTGGTGGAGAAGTATGACATTCCGGTGGAGCTGCTGCGTCTGGAAATCACAGAGTCCGCTTTTTCCCAGTCTACAGAGCAGGTGGTGGAGGTGGCGAAAAAGCTCATCGCCTGCGGCTTCACCATGGAGATCGACGATTTCGGCAGCGGCTATTCTTCCCTGAACACTCTGAAGGACGTCCCCGCCCACATCCTCAAGCTGGACATGCGCTTTCTGGAAGGAGAGGGCCACTTCCACCGGGGCGGCACCATTCTGGAGTCCATCGCCCGCATGGCCAAGTGGCTGGGCATGGCGGTCATCGCCGAGGGCGTGGAAACCAGCGAACAGGCGGACTTTCTGAAATCCATCGGCTGCAGCTATGTCCAGGGTTATTTCTATGGCCGCCCCATGCCGGCGGAGGAGTATGAAGCTCTGGCCAGGGCCGCCGTTAAGGAAGAAAAGCTCCTGTCCATGGAGACGGTGGAGAATCTGGACAGCAACTCCTTCTGGAATCCCAAGTCCATGGACACGCTCATTTTCAACACCTATGTGGGCGGGGCCTGCATTTTTGAATGGCACGACAACCGGGTGGAGCTCCTGCGGGCCAATGAGAAATATGCCAGAATGATGGGCGGGGAAGGCTGTACCGTCGAGGACGTCATGAATCTGGTCTGGGAGGAGCACATGGACCCAGCCTTTGCCGGGACTGTAAAAGAGACTCTGGAACATGCCATGGAAACCGGCGACGACGCCGTCTGCGAGATCATGTACCGGGATTTGTTCGGCAGGAACGGGGAGACCTGGGTGCGCACCACCTTCCGGGCCATTGCCCGCACCAGCGACCGCTGCATTTTCTATTCCACCGGCGAAAACATCACGGCCCAGCGGGAAGCAGACAGGCAGCTGCGGTTTTTGAACGATCTGGCCCGGGATCTTCTGGCCCAGCCGGAGATAGAGGACTGCATAGACCATGCCCTGCACAAGATACAGGAGCATTTCGATGCGGACCGGGCATACATCATAGAGCAGGACGACAGCCGCAGCATCTGCAACAATACCTACGAGGTCTGCAGTCCCGGCGTCAGCAGCGGGATGGCGGAGCTGCAGGAAGTTCCCTACGCTGCCTGCAGCCTGCGGCTGGCGGCCCATGAGGCAGGGGGCTACGTCTATATCAAGGATCTGACGGACCTGCCCCTGAGCGGCCGGGAGGAGCGGGAGCTGCTGAAGGCCCGGGGCGTAAGGTCCCTCATAGCCGTATCCCTCCACAGAGACGGCCGGCAGATCGGCTTCATCGGCCTGGACAACCCCAAACGGCGGCAAGCCCACATGGAGCAGCTCCAGGCCCTCAGCGACTATCTGACGGTGATGCTCACCCGCCGGGATCTCACCGCCAAGATAGAAAACGACCGGAAGCTCATGCAGAAGCTGATGGAGGATACCCCCGGAGGCTTTGCGCAGATGCGCCTCCTGCCCGGAGGAGAGTCCTTCACAGTATATGTAAACGATTCCTTCTGCCGCCTGCTGGGGACCACGGCGGAAAGGGTCTATTCGAAGTACGGAAAAAATCCTTTGGAAGCCATCCATCCCGACGACAGGGAGCTGGTGCGGCAGGGTGTTATCAATATCCTGGAAACCGGAGAGGACCAGAACCTGAAATACCGCCTCCTTTGCAGAGACGGGAGTTACGTTCCCTTCAACGTCTTCTGGCGCGGCACGAAGAATGAGGACGGAAGCCTCCTCATCAACGGCTATTACGCCGACATGTCCGCCCAGGAGAAACGCGATCTCTCCATGCGGAATCTCATTCCCTTTGTGCTGTCCGCCATTATGGAATCTTCCACGGACCTGGCCTTCGCCAAGGACAAAGAGTTCCGCTATCTTTGCTGCAGCCAGCCCTTTGCCCGGATGGCGGGCCTGTCGTCCCCGGAAGAGGTGGTGGGAAAGACGGACTACGACCTGTTTGACAAAGAGCTTGCCGACCACTACCGTTCCGACGACCTCCGCCTTATTCAGGGCGGCAAATCGCTGATAGACTATGTGGAGTCGGCCCCTTCGGAAGACGGCTTGCGGCGCTACGTCAACACCTCAAAGTACATCCTGCGGGATTCCGCCGGGGAGGTGGTGGGCCTGTACGGCTCCGGCCGGGACGTGACGGATGAGAGGGCGGCCAACCGCCGGCTCCAGCTGTTCCTGGAAAGCCCCCTCTGCGCCATCGCCACCTTTGAGTTCGGGCCGGACAGCATGCGCACCCTCTACTCCAGCGACGGCTTCTTCTCCTACTCCGGCTACACCAGAGAAGAGTATCTGGAAAACACCCGGAAGGACCCCCTGTACATGATACTGGAGGAGGACAGGCCGGAGCTGCGGCGGGCCGTGGAAGCGACACGGCTGGAGGGTACGCCCCTGGAGTGCCGTTTCCGCTGCCGGACAAAGGACGGCGGCTTCCGCTGGTTCCATCTGCGGGGAGTGGCGACGGACCGTTTCGACGACAAAGTCATCGTTATGGCGGTGCAGTTCGATGTGACCGGACAGCAGAGGGAGGCGGAATCCCAGGCTGCCCTGGAGCGGGAGCGGCTCTATACCGCCATACAGGACCTTTCTTCCATGGCCGTCTCCGTCAACCTGAGCCAGAACTACTACAGACTGCTTTTCTGCGACGGCCTCATCACAAAGGCCGTGCCCGGCCGGGGCGAGTATGACCGGCTGGTCTCCGACAACGCCGCCGCCGTATCCCATCATGCCCGCCCCCAGTATATAGAGGCCTTTTCCAGAGACCGGCTCCTTGCGGCCTTTGCCGCCGGGGAAAAGAAGGTGGAGCTGGACCACCGCCAGATGGGCAGCGACGGCGTGATGCGCTGGGTCCGTACCCAGGTACTCCGGGTGAAAAACCCCTACAGCGACGATGTATTGCAGATCACCCTGGTCCGGAGCATCGATGAGCAGATGGCTTATCAGGCACTGCTGCAGAAGACCTACGACCTGACCATTGAAAACATGCCCAATTTTGTGGCAAAGTGGCTCTTCAAGGACGGCGATGTGCTGCTGCTGGACGCCAACGCCAAGTACCTGGAGTTTATGGGGATCACCGCAGAGGAAGCCTTTGGAAAATCCATCATCTACGGCTTTTCCGAAGAAGAGAAGGATCAGGTCATCTCCATGCTCTATGAATTTGAGGAGGAGAGGCGGAGCATTTCCTTCACCAGCCGGGCCTGCAAGGCCAACGGCGAAGAATGCTGGCTGCGGGTCCAGGCCTCCTTCTTTGAAAAGCAGGACGGCTGCTCTGTGTATTACGGCACGCTGACCGAGGTGACGGAGCTGGTGGAGACCCGGGAGGCCCTGCGCATCAGCCAGGAGGAGTATAAGGTCGCCGCCGCCCTCAGCGAGCGCAGCGTGCTTCGCTATGACCTCCGCAGCCACAAGCTGTCCGTGCTTTCCCAGGGAGAAGAGGAATTGGATTTCGCCGCCGTGGACGGCCAGGCGCCGGAGGTCCTGATAGAAAAGTTCCGCCTTGTCCCGGAATCCGCCGGGCCTTACCGCAGGCTCTTTGAAGCCATAAGGCAGGGCGTTTCCGGAGAAAAGCTCCTGCTGACCTGCGACGGCCCCGCCGGAGAAAAGCGCTGGGCGGAGTGGGAGTACGAGATCATCCGGGACCGGGATGGGAATCCGGCGACGGCCATCCTCTCAATAGAAGACGTGACGAAGCGCATCAACGCCCGGGACATATTCAAAATAAAGAGCATGTTTCTGGATACCTCGGAGAACGTGAAGAAGCTCATGGTCCTGAACCTTACCGCCGGGGAGCTGGAGTATGAGTCTCACGGCCCCCACGGACAGCTGGGCAAACGTACGGGCACAAAGGATTACGAGAGCACAAAGAACTTCACTCTGCTGAATTATGTGTATGAAGATGACGTCCGGGCCTGCGGGGAGTTCTTCGACCGGAAGCGGCTGCTTTCCGGATTTGAGAAGGGCGACCGGGAAGAGACCTTTGAGTACCGGGGGCTGGACGAAGCCGGCCGGGTACGGTGGATGCGGGCCCGCACCAATACGGTCCGGGACGAAGGCTCCGGCGACGTAAAGACCTATGTGGTGTTCTCCGACATAGACGAGGAAAAGAAGGCGTTTTTGAACATCCGCAAGCAGGCGGAGCTGGACCCCCTCACCGGCGTCCTCAACCGCGCGGCCTTCGCCGCCAGAGCCGGAGAGACGCCCGGGGGACTGTCCGCCTCCTCCCGCTGCGCCCTTCTGATGCTGGATGTGGACGGCTTCAAGCAGATCAACGATACCTTCGGCCATGCGGTGGGGGATCAGGTGCTGGCGGGCATCACAGACGCCCTCCGCCCCGTGCTGCGCTCCGGCGATCTGCTGGGCAGGTTTGGGGGCGATGAGTTCCTCATACTGTTGAAGGATATGGAAAGCGACACAGACATAGAAAACAAAGCCAGATACATCAACGACCTTCTGCGCAGAGAATACGGAGGCAAAGTGCAGGCCACCGTCAGCATCGGCATCGCCGTCTGCCCCAGGGACGGCAGCGATTTCGATACGGTCCTCCGCAAGGCGGACGCAGCCCTGTATTTCGTGAAAAATACAGGCAAGGACGATGTCCGCTTCTATGAGCCCGGAATGGAGAAATAGGTTTTTCTCAGAAAGCCCGGTCCCGGGCTAAAGGCCGTATTTTTGTTTTTTCCTCATAAGCTGCTGCTGGGTCATGTGCAGGAAGGCGGCGGCTTTTCTGGTGCTGCCGCATTTTTTCAGAGCGTATTCTATGAGGCGTATTTCCTGTTGTGACACGATTTCGTTGAAGTCCAGAGCGGAAGAGCCCCGGAGACGCTGCTGCAGGTCCAGCACCAGATCTTCGCAGACGCTGGCGTTGAGCAGCCCGCTTATGTCCCCGGCGGTGATGATGTGTCCTTTTATATTGATCACCGCCCGGTGGATGAGGTTTTCCAGCTCCCGCACGTTGCCGGGCCAGTGATGGCCCGCCAGGACGGAGAGGGCCCCTTCGTCCAGCCTCTTGTCCGCCCCGTAGCTTTTGCAGTATTGCTCCAGGAAGGCCAGGGCCAGGGCGGACACGTCTTCCCGGCGCTCCCGCAGGGGGGGCACGTTGATGGTGCAGATGTTGAGGCGGTAATACAGGTCCTCCCGGAATTTGCCCTCTTCCACCAGCTGCCGCAGAGGGACGTTGTTGGCGCAGATCACCCGCACGTTGACATTGACGGGGACCGTGCCGCCCACCTTGTAGAACTGGCCCTCCTGAAGGACCCGGAGCAGCTTGGACTGCAAATTCAGGGACAGGCAGCCCACCTCGTCCAGGAAGAGGATGCCGCCGTTGGCCAGCTCAAAATATCCCTTTTTCCCCGTGGCCTGGGCGCCGGTGAAGGAGCCGGCTTCATAGCCGAAAAACTCGCTTTCCGCCAGATTTTCCTGAATGGTGGCGCAGTTGATCTTCACGCAGGCCTTGCCTCTTCTTCCGCTGTTCCTGTGAATGAGCTCCAGCACCTTTTCCTTGCCGGTGCCGGTCTCTCCCTGAAGGATCACGCTGCAGTCGTAACCGGCCACATTGAGGGCCTCGTTTACCAGAGCTTCGGAAACGGGGCTGCCGAAGATGAAACCGGCGGTCTGGCCGGCCTTGTAGGCTGCCGTGGCCTTGAATCTGCCGCTGCTTTGGGGAGGATGAGGGGGCGTTTCATACAGGCGGTTCACCCGCTCCAGGCCCGGGCGGATGGAGCGGAGCAGCTCTATGGTAAAAGTGTCGTAATCTGCGGAATAGGGCCCGAGAGAATAGCTCTCCAGCTGTTTCCCCATGCATTCCGCCAGAAGGGTGGACTGGATGTAGCTGTTTTTCAGGCTGGTATAGTAGAGGCGGCCGCCGGAGCGGGTCAGGAGGACGCAGAGGGCTTCGGCCCCCATCAGGTCCTGGCAGTTCACCGTGAGGTCATAGGGCTCCGGGTCCGTTTCGGAGATGAGGCGCACCGCCGCTTCTGGCCGGCTGACGTCCAGGATGAAGACCTGGTCCGCCCAGAGGGACAGCTCTTCCTTTACGGAAGCAAGGGGGAGGACTCCCGCCTCTTCCTCGTCCAGGACTGCGGTGATGCGGCATTGGCTGCCGGCGCTCCGGCGGATGACGGCGGCATAGAGGACGGAAGAAAGCAGGTCCTTCCCGATGATGAGGGCGCGGCTGACATCGGCTGCCCGGCGGCCGACGCTCATCAGGCTGCCCGCTTCGTCAAAGGCGGCCAGGGTGTAGCGGAGGTCCAGGCCCGCAGGAGGAAACAGCAGGGGGGAGCCGGTAAAAACGATGGCGTAGCCGCTTACGGTGAGGATGCCGTAATGGTAGTTGATGCTGTGGATGGCGTCTATGTGAAGGGGGATGCCGCTGAGGGTGGTGATGCAGAAGAGCTCCTGCCCCGGCCGGTAGGGGGAGAGCTTCCGGTATTCGCTCCCCATCTCTTCAATGACGCCGTAGAACTGGCCGGCGCTTTGGGTAATGGGATTGTGGAGCTTGCCCCGGCGCTGCACCAGATCCAGGATCTTGGCCTTGATCTTTGTCTCGTCATAGCCGCATTCGCTGCAAAGCTGCTGGAAGTTATCCCGCTCAAGATGGATGTATTTCACGGAAAAGCGGCATTCCTCCGGGGTGATCTCCCTGCTGTTGTCTATCTTCCACGCAGTGACGGGGGTAGCGGCCCGGGGCTCCGCTACCCGGCGGAGGCCGAAGTTGTTCAGGTTTTCCATGGCGGCGGCAGCTCCTTTCTTACGAAAAAACTCTTCCCGGCGGCGCTGCTGCGCTCTTCCGGTCAAGAAAATCCTACTATAAAAGCTCCTTCCGGTCAAGGGACAATGAACCGATATCGTAACATTTTCCCGGAGAGTGACACGATATCGGACCATATTGATCCTGCGGTCGGGCCTGTCTGGAAAGGCTTCGGAGCGGGAACGCTTGAAATTCCGGGGGCGGATGCATTTTAAAAAGAAAAGGAGAAAAGTGGCACGGCCCTTGCTACATATATAGATGACGGACCGAAAGCGGACCACAGGGCAGACAGCCGGTCCGTCAGGAAAGAAAAAGCTTATGACCCAGGATATCAAAATGAAAGGGGGATATCAAAATGAAGAGAAATCGTATGGACATTGCCTTTGGCAAGGTGGTAAAGAACGGGATCACTCCTTATCTGACCAGAGAAGAAGCGGTGGGAATGTACTCGGACGCCATGCTGCGGAACAGGAAGCTGGATTGCAGCAAAGAGGCTGCGGCCCGCTATGTGGCAGCCGCTCTGGATAAGCTGGACCAGGTGGGCTCCCCCTGGCCTGTGGACGAAACCATAGCCGGATAGTT
>JAUNBO010000075.1:0-6138 GCA_030527065.1 Bacillota bacterium
CCATCAGAGAAGGCGGCCGCACGGTGGGAGCCGGCGTGGTAGCCAGCATCATAGAGGACTGACGTCAGAAAAAGCATTCTTGTGAATAAGTGGGGAGCCCCGGGAGACCGGGGCTCCGCTGATAAAGAGATGAAAGCGAAACAAAAGGCCTATCTGTATCTGATCCTGACCATGGTCATCTGGGGCAGCATGTATGTATTCTGCAAATACGTGTTTGTGGTAATGCCGCCTCTGGTCTTGTTGTTCCTGCGTTATCTGATAGGGACCGGCGTCCTTTATCTGCTCTGGCGCAGAGGACCCCGGGAGAAAATACGGAAGGAAGACCGCAAATACATCCTTGCCATCGGCGGCGTCGGCTATTTTGCCGGCATCGGGTTCCAGCTGGTGGGGACGGAGCTTTGCAGCGCCTCTCTGGCTTCCCTCATCAATTCCATGAACCCGGTGGTCATAGTGCTGCTGGCCATGGTGGTTCTCAGGGAGAGGGCCACGGTGAAAAAGCTGGCCGCCATCGGCGTTACCATCGTGGGCACCGTCGTCATCGTGGGCCAGATAGAGGGGGGAAGCGTGTTCTGGGGCGCGCTGATCTCCGTAGCCTCTGTCCTTTGCTGGTCCCTGGGCTCCGTCTTTGTACGCTTCATATCGGACCGGTACGGCACTCTTACCATTACGACCAGCGCCATGGCGGTGGCCACAGTCCTTTCGCTGCCGGTCTGCATTCTGGAGCTGACCCGGACTCCCCTGGCCTGGGCAGAGGCGGGATTCATGTTTTATTTTTCCTTCCTGTACATCTGCATCGTCAGCACCGTGATCTCCTTCCTGACATGGAGCCGGGCCCTGGCCCTGGCGGACGCCGCCACCTGCTCTCTTTTTTATCCCATCCAGCCCCTGGTCTCGGCCCTTATGGGGATCTTCATACTGAAGGAAGTCATCACTCTCAATTTCCTGGTGGGCGCCGCCTTTATAGTGGCGGGGATCCTGTTCAGCGTCCTGGTGGAAAGCGCCGGCAGGGAAGAGGCCTTGCCGGAGAAGGCCGCAGGGCAGAGAGAATAAAGGAGGAAACACATGCTGTATCAAAGCACAAGAGGAAAGGCGGAACGAAAAAGCGCCGCCCAGGCCATCATAAAGGGGATCGCAGAGGACAGGGGACTGTACGTCCCGGTGACCCTCCCCCGGCTTTCGGGAGACCTGACCGGACTGGCCGGAATGGATTACCGCCAGCTGGCTTATGAGGTGATGTCCTTGTTCCTGACGGATTACACGGAGGAAGAGCTGAAGAGCTGCATAGACCGGGCTTACGACGAAAAGTTCGATACGGAGGAGATCGCGCCGGTGCAGCCGGGAGGCGACGCCTGGTTCATAGAGCTTTACCACGGAAAGACGGCGGCCTTCAAGGATATGGCCCTGGCCCTTCTTCCCTATCTGCTCACAACGGCCATGAAAAAAGAGGGGGAGGACAAGACCATCGTCATCCTTACCGCCACCTCCGGAGATACGGGGAAAGCTGCTTTGGAAGGCTTTGCCGATGTTCCGGGAACGGAGATCATCGTGTTTTTCCCGGAGGACGGGGTCAGCCAGGTGCAGAAGCGGCAGATGACCACTCAGGAGGGGAGCAACACTCACGTCTTTGGCATCCATGGAAATTTTGACGATGCGCAGACTGGGGTGAAGGGGATCTTCAACGACGACGCCTTCAACCGAGAGCTTGGAGAGCGGGGGTATAAGCTGTCCTCGGCCAATTCCATCAACGTGGGGAGGCTGGTGCCTCAGGTGGTTTACTATGTCTGGAGCTATGTGAAGCTTCTGGAGCGGGGGGCCGTGGTGCCGGGGGAAAAGATCAACATAGTGGTGCCTACGGGGAATTTCGGCAATATCCTGGCGGCTTATTACGCCGGGCAGGCGGGGGTCCCTGTCAACCGCTTCATCTGTGCCTCCAACGCCAATAAGGTCCTGACGGACTTCCTCAACACCGGGGTCTACGACATCCACCGGGAGTTTTACGTCACCAACTCCCCGTCCATGGACATTCTGATCTCCAGCAATCTGGAGCGTCTCCTGTTCCATCTGTCCGGCGGCGACGGTGATGAGATCAGCAGATTGATGGAGGCTCTGGAGAAAGAAAAGCGGTATCAGGTGAGCGATAAGATACGGGCGGGGCTTGCCGACTTCTACGGAGGCTATGCGGACGAGCTGATGACCAACGCCGCCATCGGGCGCATGTACGAAAAGCACGGCTACCTGATGGATACCCATACGGCGGTGGGCTATTGTGTTTATGAGAATTACAAGATCCTTACCGGGGATGAGACCGCCACCGTCATCGCCTCTACCGCCAGCGCCTACAAGTTCGCTGACAGTGTAGCTGCGTCCATCGGCCTGTCCGGGGGCGGCGACGGCTTCGAGGCCATCCGTTCCCTGCACAAGGCCACCGGCAGCCCTGTGCCCGAGGGGCTGCGGGATTTGGAGGATAAGCCTGTCCGCCACAAGGGTGTGGTGGAAAAGGACGGCCTGACGGCCGCTGTGAGGGAATCGCTGGAATAAGTCATAGGTTATACGCCAGTAGTGGGAGGGGTAACGCCGGGGCCTGTTAGGGGATGCAAGCATCCATTCAACAACCAAGACCCGGCTTTTCCCCTCCCGCTTCTCTGGCGTGTGATCTGTGATTTCGGATGTTGCGGTTCGGGACATAAGAATATTGTATACTTAGAAAAACCCTCTTTTCAATTATAAATGCAGTGCTATAATGGCTGGGTGGCAGCAGATTTGCAAGGAAGCGCCCCTTACAGGCTTATAGCAGAACCGCAAGCTGCATATATATTATCAGACCGGCGGGAAAAGGCCGCAGGGTCTGACGGAGAAGAGGAGATGTTGTAGTTGAGTTTGTTTCAAAAGCACCTGGCCGGGATCCATATCGAACACCATAAGAACACAATGGACAAAGCCACGGAAAAAATGCCTTTGCCGGATAAGGTGTATATTTCCATGGTGCAGCACATAGGCGCTCCGTGCCAGCCCGTGGTCTCTGTGGGAGACCACGTGAAAGCGTGCCAGATCATAGGAGACAGCCCGGCGCCGGTCAGCGCCCCCATCCATGCCAGCGCCTCGGGGAAGGTGGTGGCCGTGGAGCCGCTGATGACCCTGATGGGGCTGTGGAGCCAGACCGTCACCATCGCCCTGGATAAAGTGCAGGAATCCCTGGAAGGGCTTGAGCCTCCCGTGATCAGAAACCGGGAGGACTTCATAAAAGCCGTCCGGGATTCAGGCCTGGTGGGCCTGGGGGGCGCCGCCTTTCCCACCCACGTCAAGCTGAATCCGCCAAATCCGGAAAGGGTGGACACTCTGGTCATAAATGCGGCGGAGTGCGAGCCCTACATCACGGCAGACTACCGCACCATGATAGAAACACCGGACCTGGTGGTGGGGGGCATCAAGACGGTGATGAAGCACCTGAACATCCCCAACTGCGTCATCGGCATAGAAGAGAACAAGCCTCTGGCCATCGAGATCATGAGAGACCTGACGGCGGACACGCCGGAGATCCGGGTGGCGGAGCTGGAGAACAAATACCCCCAGGGCGCCGAAAGGGTGCTGATCTACGAGACCACAGGCCGGGTCTTTCCCCCGGGCAAGTTGCCGGCGGACGCCGGAGTGGTGGTGCTCAATGTCTCTTCGGCGGCGGTGCTGGAAAAGTATTTCCAGACAGGCCGCCCTCTCATTTCCAAGAGAGTCACCGTGGACGGCAACGCCGTCCGGACGCCCAAGAACGTCATGACTCTCATAGGGACCTCCCTGGACGATATGATCGCTTTCTGCGACGGCTTCAAGCGCATCCCCAAGAAGATACTCATGGGCGGGCCCATGATGGGCCGGGCCATCTATGACGACGGGAAAGCCCTCATCAAAAACAACAACGCCATCCTGGCCTTCGATGAGGAATGGGCCGCCATGCCGCCGGAGACCCCCTGCATCCATTGCGGGCGCTGCGTCCGGGCCTGCCCCCTGAAGCTGATGCCCACTTCCCTTTATAAAGCTTACAACAGCAGCGACATCGATGAGCTGAAGAGGCTCCACGTCTCCCTTTGTATGGAATGCGGCTGCTGTACTTACGTCTGCCCTGCCAAGAAGCCCCTGAGCTTCGTCAACCGGCTGGGCAAAAAACTGGTGGCGGAAGGAGGGAAATAGTATGAGTCAGTACAGACAGGGCGGGCTTATCGTTTCCACCTCGCCCCACATCATAGACGATATCAGCACCACCAAAATCATGAGAGACGTTCTCATCGCCCTGGTCCCGGCCTTCGTCATGTCGGCGGTGATCTTCGGGCCCCGGGCGGTACTTCTCACGGTCACCTGCGTGGTCTCCTGCGTGGCCTTCGAAGCCATATTCCGTTACATAACCAGGCGGGGCAATACGGTGGGAGATCTGAGCGCCGTGGTGACGGGAGTGCTTCTCAGCTTCAACCTGCCCTCCAGCCTTCCTTATTGGATGGCGGTGGTGGGCTCCTTTGTGGCCATCGTCATAGTCAAACAGCTTTTCGGAGGTCTGGGGCAGAACTTCGCCAACCCGGCCATTACGGCCCGGGTGGTGCTGCTGGTGTCCTTTGCCACACCCATGACTACCTGGCCCCTGCCGGAGCAGATCCTCCGGACCACGGACGCCGTCACGGGAGCCACGCCTCTGGCCCTCTTTGCAGAGGGGCGCATGGCAGAACTTCCTTCTTATTCAGACCTGTTCCTGGGCTTTGTGGGAGGCTCCCTGGGGGAAACCAGCGCCCTGGCTCTGCTCATAGGTGGAATTTACCTGCTGGCCCGCCGCATCATCACGCCGGAGATCCCCCTGGCCTTCCTGGGCACGGTGGCGGTGATGGCTCTGATTGCAGGAACGGACCCCCTGTTCCACCTGCTGTCCGGCGGCGTCATGCTGGGAGCCATTTTCATGGCTACGGATTATGCCACGTCCCCTCTTACGTCCCGGGGGAAGATCATTTACGGCATAGGCTGCGGCCTGCTGACCATGGTCATCCGGCTGTACGGCTCCTATCCGGAGGGCGTTTCTTACGCCATCCTGCTGATGAACATCCTGACGCCTCATATAGATAATCTGACCGGCCGGTCGCTGTATGGAGGGATGAAGGTATGAGCGAGAACAGATTCAGCGAGTATATAAAGCCCACGGCGGTGCTGGTGGTCATCTGTCTGGTGGTGACCCTGGTGCTGGCGGCCACCTATGCGGCCACCAAGCCGGTCATCGATGAAAACAACGCCCTGCGGGCCGATGCGGCCCGGGCGGAGGTGCTGCCGGAAGGCGCCGGCGGCTTCAGCGAAAGGGAGCTGGGCGACAGCCCGGTGGAAGGGGTGCTGGAGGCCTATCAGGCCGACAACGGCAGAGGCATGGTGTTCACCGTAGAAGAACGGGGCTTTGGCGGCAGCCTTACCGTAATGGTGGGGATAGATGCGGAGGGCGGCGTCACCGGAGTAGAGGTGACGGGCCACAGCGAGACCCCGGGACTGGGGACCAAGGCCATGACGGCGGAGTATCTGTTTCAATATATCGGGCAGAAGGCCGTCAGTCTCACCGGCGGCGGGGACGCCGCAAGGATAGACACGGTGACGGGAGCCACCATTTCCTCGGAAGCGGTGTTCCGGGCCGTAGAGCTGGCCCTGCGTCAATATGCAGAGATGGGAGGGATATGAGAAAATGAATAAACTCTCCATTTTGAGCAACGGGATCATCAAGAACAATCCGGTGCTGGTGCTGCTGCTGGGGACCTGCCCCACTCTGGCGGTGACCACCACGGCGGTAAACGGCCTGGGCATGGGCGCTTCCACCATGGCGGTGCTCATCTGCTCCAACATCGTGATCTCTCTGCTGAAGAGGATCATACCGGACAAGGTGCGCATTCCCTGCTACATAGTGGTCATTGCGGGCTTCGTCACCATTGTGGGTTTTGTGCTGGAAGCTTACGCTCCCTCCATCAACGAATCCCTGGGCCTGTTCATTCCTTTGATCGTGGTGAACTGCATCATACTGGGCCGGGCGGAAATGTTTGCCAGCAAGCACAGCCTAGCGGATTCGGCCCTGGACGGTCTGGGCATGGGCCTGGGCTTCACCGGCGCCCTGTTCGTTATGGGCTCTGTCCGGGA
>JAUNBO010000075.1:6238-8675 GCA_030527065.1 Bacillota bacterium
AGAAATGGCCATCATCCTTCTGAGCGTAGTGCTTGTGGATAATTTTGTGCTGGTGAAGTTCCTGGGGATATGTCCTTTCCTGGGGGTGTCCAGGAAGCTGGACGGGGCCGTGGGCATGAGCCTGGCCGTCATTTTCGTCATGGTGCTGGCCACCGCCGTCACCTGGCCCATCCACTATCTGCTGCTGGAACAGTTCCGGATCGAATACCTGCAGACCATCGTGTTCATCCTGGTAGTGGCCTCTCTGGTGCAGCTGGTAGAAATCACCCTGAAAAAGAATATGCCGGCTCTTCACCGGTCTCTGGGAGTGTATCTGCCCCTCATCACCACCAACTGCGCCGTGCTGGGGGTCTGCATCCTGAACATCGACGAGAGCTACACCTACGTCCAGTCCCTGGTCAATTCTCTGGGGGCCGGCGCAGGCTTCCTGCTGGCCATGGTGCTGTTTGCCGGCGTCCGCCGGAAGATAGAGAACAACGATTTTCCCGCCGCTTTCAAGGGAGTTCCCTCCATCCTGATAGCGGCTTCCATCGTGTCCCTGTCCTTTATGGGCTTCAGCGGCGTGGTGGACGGGCTTTTCGGATTGTAAGGAGGCGAGGATACTATGGGATTTGTGATACCGGCCGCCATCGTGGTGGCCATAGGCGTAGTGGCCGGCGTGGGGCTCACTCTGGCCTCCAAGCTGATGGCGGTGAAGGTGAACGAGAACGTGGCCCAGATACGGGCGCTGCTGCCCGGCGCCAATTGCGGGGCCTGCGGCTTTGCCGGCTGTGACGATTACGCCAAGAGCGTGGCGGAGGACCACACGGTGAAAGCCAATCTCTGCACTCCCGGCGGCAGCCAGGTGGCCATGGAGATCAGCCAGGTCCTGGGGGTCAAGTTTGAGGCCATAGCCGGGAAATATGCCGTGCTGCACTGCGCCGGCTCCCGGGAAAAGACCAACTATGTGATGGATTACCAGGGCTTTCAGTCCTGCACAGCCAACAAGCTGTTTTACAGGGGCAGGGGGGCCTGCGACAAGAGCTGTCTGGGCTTCGGAGACTGCGCCAAGGTCTGCGATTACGACGCCATCGCCGTGGAAAACGGCCTGGCCCTCATCAACCGCTCCCGCTGCGTGGGCTGCGGCCGGTGCGCCAAGGCCTGTCCCAACGGCCTCATCGAAATCGTTCCGGATTCCGCCAACATTGTGGTGGCCTGCAGCACGGAGGCCTCCGGCAGCCTGACCAGAAGCCGCTGCGACATCGGCTGCGTGGGCTGCGGCCTCTGCGAGAAAAGCTGCAAATTCGACGCCATCCATGTGGAGGGCTTCCGTGCGGTGATCGATTATGACAAATGCAGGAACTGCGGGCTGTGCATCAAGGTGTGCCCCCGCAAGGTGATCAAGAAAATCAGCAACATCCCCGCGCCCCAGTGAGGGGGACGCCCTGAGAGGGAACCGTCGGAGAAGAGTAAGGATTTTCAGACTTCTGCCGCTTCGTAGCCCAAAAGGCTTTCCGAAGCGATTTTCCTTTGAGTTACAGGAATCCTCTCAAACGGCTCTCTATGTCACAAGCGCTGTACAGTACATCTGTGACGATAACCCTATCGTCTTTAACAACATAAAATACCGAATAATTGTCCACCAACATTCTCCGAATACCCCTGGAATGTTCAGGTTCTGCGTCTATGATACGAAAACGTTCCGGGAAATAGGCCAGCTTCAGTATTTCATCAGCGATCCGATCATACAGACACATGGCGGTCTCCGGCGCAAGCAGAACATGCGCAATGTGATGATATAACTGCTCCATATCCGCCAGCGCTTCCCCAGTGATGTCAACCCTGTACTGTTTCATGTTGGTGGCTTTCTCTGAACTTTTCAAATGCGCTTGCTGCGTTCTGCACGTTGCCCGCTTCTATATCAGCATAGCCTTTTTGCAGCTTTTCATGAAGCTCCGCCGGTGTCATCAGGCCGGCGTTCACCGTGTCGGGCGCCTGCGGCAAAGTTACTGGAAAGGGAATGCCTCCGGTGAGAGAAATCTGATTCAAGTAAATATCTATGGCAGTAGACATAGGTATGCCAAGCATGGATAAAACTTCTTCTGCACGTTCTTTCACAGAAGGGTTCACTCTTAAATTTAATGTTGTCGTCTTTTTCATAGTGCAAGACCTCCTCTTAACGCTATTGTAACGCATACGCCGTTACGTATCAAGAGATTTAAGAAAATCACTCTGAAAAAGATGACTGCGCACGCCGGCAGTATTCCTGCACTCCAGCAAGAGCGGCACTGGAATCTTGCGGACAAAGCACATTTTTTCCTTGCAATCCGCCGGCAGATATGCTAAATTAGTGAACGGACCCTTGTGGAGAGTTGGCTGAGCTGGTCTAAGGCGCACGACTGGAAATCGTGTTCGGGCTTATACCCCGACCAGGGTTCGAATCCCTGACTCTCCGCCA
>JAUNBO010000076.1 GCA_030527065.1 Bacillota bacterium
TGCCGGTGCTACCGGACCCACTGGCCCCACCGGCGCCGCAGGAACCGCCGGTGCCACTGGCGCTACCGGACCCACAGGCCCCACCGGGGCTACGGGCGCCACAGGAGCCACCGGCGGCACCGGGATCCCGGATATCCTGGCCACCATCAACTCAGACGAACAGGCCACCACCACCGACGGCCCCCTGGCCTTCAGCGGCGCCGCCGTAAATTCCGGGACCTCCATCATCCATGTATCCGGCGACGCCGTTACCACCATCACCCAGGTAGGCGTCTATCACGCCCATTTCCACGGCGCCGTTTCCGCAGATGCGGGCACCTCAACTCCCGCCGTGCTCACCATGCAGCTGGACCTGAACAGCGCCACCATCCCCGGCGCTACGGCTGTGCAGACCTTTGACGACACCGGCCAGGAAACCACCATCGCCTTCACCATGCCCTTCCAGGTCACCACCGTACCCTCCCGCCTGGAAGTGATCTCCAGCAGCGCCGGGTTTACCTTTACCAACATTTCCCTTACCGTTATCCGTCTCGGCAGCTGAACTCCAGCAGCTTTGCCGGAACACTGAACCACAGCTCCGCCGGCCCTCCGGCGGAGCTGCATTTTCCCCGCTTTCCCGGAGCCTCAGCTCTTTTTCTCGCCCGCCCCGCCAAAAAAAGCCGCAAATGTGGTATACTACCTTCAGTTGGCCGTCACGGGCCCTCGTCAATCGAAGTCCCCTTCCATTGACGGTCCGTGCAGCCATGCCAACGGAAACGACCCGCAGAATGGAAAAGCAGCCCGGGCAGGACACAGGCCCGGACCAAAAAACAAAGCCGCAGAAAATGAGAGGACAGCCATGGGCAGAAAAAGACCGGAACGAAACAGGACTCTTCCCGAAGTGGAAGAGCGATTCATACAGGGGATATTGTCCCGCCGCCGCAGAGGCTTCGGCTTTGTCCTTCCGTCGGAGGGCGGCGAAGACGTCTATGTCTCCGCCGGGAATTTAGGCAGCGCCATGAACGGCGACCTGGTCACCGTTCAGATCCTCGGCACTTCCGAAAACGAAAAAAACCCCGAGGGCAGAGTGGTGAAGGTGCTGCAGCGCGCCTCCGCAGAAGTGGTGGGCACCTTTGAACGGCAGCGGGGCTACGCCATCGTGACGCCGGAAAACAGAAAAAGCTCCGAAGAGATCGTGGTGCTTAAAAAGGATTTCAACGGCGCCAAAGACGGGGATAAGGTAGTGGTGAAGGTGACCCAGTGGCCCAGAGGCGTCCACAGCGCCGAAGGCCGGGTGATGGAGATTCTGGGGTCCGGGAGCCTGGACGGCAGCGACGTTCTGGCCCTGATCCGTTCCTTCCGGGTGCGGGAGGAATTCCCGGAAGGGGCCCTGTCGGAGGCCGGCGCCATCTCCCCCGTCATCTCCTCCCGGGAGCTGGAAGGCCGCCGGGACCTGCGGGAGCTGTCCATCATCACCATGGACGGAGCCGACGCCAAAGACCTGGACGACGCCGTTTCCGTGGAAAAGCTGGACAACGGCCGCTATCTGCTGGGCGTCCACATTGCCGACGTGAGCCACTATGTGAGGGAAAGCGGCCCCCTGGACCTGGAGGCTCTGGCCCGGGGCTGCAGCATCTATCTGCCGGACCAGGTGATCCCCATGCTTCCCCAAAAGCTTTCCAACGGCATCTGCAGCCTGAACCCCGGAGAGGACCGCCTCACCCTGTCCGTTTCCATGGAAATCGACGGTTCCGGCAGCGTGGTCCGTCACGATCTGTACGAAAGCGTCATCTGCTCCCGCCGCCGCATGGTTTACGACCAGGTCTCCGATATGCTGGAGCACCGGGACCCCGCCCTCATAGAAGAATACAGGGACGTTTACCCGCAGCTTCTGCTGATGGAAGAGCTGGCGTCCGTTCTGAGCAGGGCCAGGAAGGACCGGGGCAGCCTGGATTTCGATTTGGAGGAGTCCCATATCACCCTGAACAGCCAGGGCGTGCCTGTATCCATAGAAGCGGCAGAGCGCCGCACCGCCAACCGCATCATAGAGGAATTCATGCTGGCGGCCAACGAGACCGTGGCAGAGCGCTGCTACTGGATGGACCTGCCCTTCCTCTACCGTATCCATGAGAAGCCTGCCCCCGACCGCATGGACGAGCTCCGCCTCTTTCTGGGGGGCTTCGGTCTGTCCTTGAAGGGCGACCCCCGGAACGTCCATCCCAGGGCCCTGGCAGACATTCTGGAACAGGTATCCGGCCAGCCCCAGGAGCATGTGGTGAGCCGGGTGATGCTCCGCTCCATGAAGAAGGCGGTCTACGGCACCGAATGCCTGGGCCATTTCGGCCTTGGCGTCAGCTATTACTGCCACTTCACCTCCCCCATCCGCCGCTATCCGGACCTGTTCATTCACCGCGTCATCAAGGAAAGCCTCCGGGGCTCTCTTTCGCCGGAGCGGGCAGAAGCCCTTCTGTCCCGGGCCGCCGAAGCGGCGTCCCTTTCTTCCGCAGGAGAGCGCAAGGCCGACGAGCTGGAGCGGGAGGTGGAAAAGCTGAAAAAGGCTGAATTCATGAGCAGCCGCATCGGGCTGGAATATGACGGCGTCATCAGCGGCGCCGCCAGTTTCGGGTTTTTCGTTGAGATAGAAAATACCATAGAAGGCCTGGTCTCCGTAAATTCTCTTTACGACGACCATTATGATTTTGAACCGGAAAAATACCGGCTCATAGGCCGGCGGCGGCGGAAGATCTACGGATTGGGAGACCCGGTGCGGGTCCGGGTGGAACAGGTGGACCTTCAGCGGAGGGAAATCGATTTCGTTTTGATCTGACGTTCTCCGCAAGAAAAGCCCCGGCCCGGCGCTCCCCGCAGGGACGGTCCCTACCCGGCGTTCTCCGCAAGGAGGCCCCCGGTCCGGCACTCTCCGCAAGAAAAGCTCCGGAACCGCCGTTTACTCCGACCGCTCCCCGGCTTTCCCTTTCCTGAGATAGGAGAACCACCAGATCCCCCCCACAAGAACAGAACCGCCTATGATGTTGCCCAGAGTGACGGGCAGCAGGTTCCCCAGCAGGAAATTCCCCCAGGTCAGAGCGGCAAGGTCTGTGCCGGCAGCGGCGGCCGCATAAGAAGCGTTCATCTCCGCAAAAAGCCCTAAAGGGATGTACGTCATATTCGCCACGCTGTGCTCAAAGCCCGCCAGTATGAACAGCATGATGGGGAAGAACAGACCTGCGATCTTGCCTGTCACGTCCCCGGCCCCGTAGCTCATCAGCACGGCCACACAGACCAGGAAGTTGCAGCCGATCCCCAAAAGCAGCGCCGGCCCGAAGCCCAGAGAGCATTTGGCCGCAGCGGTCTCTATAGCGTACAGGGCCATTTTACCACCAAAAAGATCCAGGCGGCCCCCCAGGCAAAACAGGGCCGTGCCCATCAATGAGCCGATAAAATTCCCTATATAGACCAGCAGCCAGTTTCGCAGCATGGCGCCCAGGGAAATGACCCTTTCCGCAAGGGCTACCGTCATCAGCGTGTTCCCGGTAAAAAGCTCGGAACCCGCCACCAGCACCATGGCCAGGCCCCCGGGAAACACCACGGCGCTGATCAGCTTGGCCACGCTGCCGCTCTCCACGGTGCAGGAAGCCACACTGGCTCCTATGGCGGCAAAAGCGATGAAGAATCCTGCAAGGACCCCCAGAACCAAGAGCCTCCCGCCGGAGGTTTCCGCCTTTTTCTTTCCGACGCTTATGAGAATTTGTGCCACTTCCGCAGGTGAATGCATGGTATCCGGCCCCTTTCCAAACAAAACCGGAGCTTGAAGAAGAGCTCCTTTTCTGTGTAAAAGGATACCTTACACTCCTGAAATTTTCAAGTTCATTTTTTACCTTCATTTGATAAGGCGTATGTGCCGTTACTTTTCATGGGCGCCGGGGGGCGGCCCGCCGGACCGTCTCCACCGAAGATATATTTCCATATCTGTAATTTTTATGCTCTTCTTGTTTTTTTGCTTTTGCCCTGCCGCCTTTCCGCCTTCCTCTTTTCCGGCCCGTGCCGGAAAAGAGGAAAAGAGCGATGGCAAAGCGCAAAAAAGCAGCCGGAATTCCTGCGCCGAAAAGCCTGAGTTTATGTATTTTTCACTGAACCTCCCGGATTTCATGGGGCTAAAAGCGAAAAACAGCCAAGTGTTTTTTATGTCGGGATTGTTTTGTTTTTTCGACATATTTCAACTCATTTTTTCTTCCTTTCGGGGGAATACCAATTCCTTCCATTGCATTCTGTATACATTGACTTTTCTGTTTTTTTCCACATCTCTTCCATTGACTTTCCCCCCTTTCCGTATTAACATGGATATAATCCGGTTTTTCCTGTCCTCCGGCAGCGAAATTCTGCAAATCAAAGAGCTTCGCGAATCCTTTGCACAAGCCTGCCGGTCCTTTGCCGCGCAAATGAAGCAGGCAGCCGGGAGTTACGGAAACCGAGAAAAATCAAAGGAGTGAGATGCAAATGCAAGATCAGTGCGCCTGTGGCTGCAACCAGATCGACCCCAAGGACAAACGTTTTGCCGAACTGAAAGCATTCATCGATTCTCTGGAAGGCGTTCCGGGGATCACAATGCCAGTGCTGCAAGAAGCGCAGAGGATTTTTGGATACCTTCCGTTGGAGGTCCAGAAATTCATTGCGGAAAACACCGGTGTGCCCGTGGCTGAGATCTACGGGGTCGCCACATTTTACAGCCAATTCAACATCACCCCAAAGGGACAGCATCACATCGGAGTCTGCCTGGGCACCGCCTGCTATGTAAAGGGCGCTCAGGCCGTCATGGACAAGGTGGCCCAGGAGCTGGGCGTAGCGGTGGGAGAGACCACGCCGGACGGCCTGTTCACCCTGGACGCCACCCGCTGCCTGGGCTGCTGCGGCCTGGCCCCCGTCATGATGATAGACGACGACGTATACGGCAAGCTGGACGATGTAAGCCAGATCCCCAAGATCCTGGCCAAGTACAAAGGGTAGGTGGCGCATATGAAAACATTGAATGAATTGAAGGATATGCAGGCGAAAGCCCTGGAGAAGCTGGAACTGAAGGATGGCATGCGGGTATTGGTAGGCATGGCCACCTGCGGCATTTCCGCCGGCGCCCGCCCGGTCTATGAGACCTTGAAGAAGGAAGTGGAAGCCCGCGGCCTGAAAGACATACAGGTAGCCCTCACCGGCTGCGTGGGCATGTGCACCTATGAGCCCATCGTAGAGGTACTGGAGCCGGGCAAGAAAAAGGTGACCTACATCCACATGGACGAGGAAAAGGCGGCCAGAGTGGCGGCGTCTCATCTGGCGTCGGGGGAACCGGTGGCGGAGTACACCGTCGGCGGGAACCTTCAGACTCTGGAGGACCTGGAGTTCTACAAGAAGCAAAAGCGGGTGGTGCTGCGGAACTGCGGACTCATCAACCCGGAGGACATCGGGGAATACATAGCCAGAGACGGCTATCAGGCCCTGGCCAAGGCGCTGCTGGAAATGACGCCGGCAGCGGTGATAGACGTGATGAAAGCGTCGGGGCTGCGGGGCCGCGGAGGAGCGGGCTTCTCCACAGGCCTGAAATGGAGTTTTGCGGCGCCCAACCAGGCGGACCAGAAATACATCATCTGCAATGCGGACGAGGGAGACCCGGGCGCCTTCATGGACAGAAGCGTTCTGGAGGGAGATCCCCACGCAGTGCTGGAAGCCATGGCCATAGGTGGCTATGCCATAGGGGCGAGCAAGGGCTACATCTACGTCCGGGCGGAGTACCCGGTGGCGGTGCAGCGTCTGAAGATCGCCATAGACCAGGCCAAGGAGCTGGGGCTTCTGGGAGAGAAGATCTTCGGTACGGACTTCTCCTTTGATATCGAGATCCGTCTGGGCGCCGGCGCCTTCGTCTGCGGCGAGGAAACGGCTCTCATCGCTTCCATAGAGGGCAAGCGTGGCATGTCCCGGAACAAGCCGCCCTTCCCTGCCAACAAGGGCCTCTGGGGCCGTCCCACGGTGATCAACAACGTGGAGACCCTGGCCAACATCGCCCAGATCATCCTGAACGGAGCGGACTGGTTCCACAGCTTCGGCACGGAGAAATCTCCGGGGACCAAGGTCTTTGCCCTGGCAGGAAAGATCAATCAGGGCGGCCTGGTGGAGGTCCCCATGGGCATCACCCTGAGAGAGGTGATCTACGAGGTCGGCGGCGGCTGCCCCGGAGGCAAAGCCTTCAAGGCAGTGCAGACCGGCGGGCCCTCCGGCGGCTGCATCACTTCCGCCAACCTGGATACGCCCATAGATTTCGATAATCTGGTGGCCATCGGCTCCATGATGGGCTCCGGCGGCATGATCGTCATGGACGAAGACAACTGCATGGTGGACATCGCCCGTTTCTTCCTGGATTTCACCGTGGACGAGAGCTGCGGAAAGTGCACGCCCTGCCGGGAAGGGACCCGGCGGATGCTGGAGGTTTTGCACAAGATCACCAGCGGCAAGGGCAAGCCGGAGGATCTGGACAACCTGAAGGAGCTGGCCGAGAACATACGGCAAACCTCTCTGTGCGCTCTGGGCCAGACGGCGCCCAACCCGGTGCTGTCCACCATCAAGCACTTTGAGGACGAATACCGGGCTCATGTATCCGAGGGGCGCTGCCCCGCCGGGGTCTGCCGTTCCTTCCTGAAGTATGAGATCACCGACGCCTGCAAGGGCTGCACCCTCTGCGCCAGGAACTGCCCCACGGAAGCCATCAGCGGCAAGGTGAAGGAACAGCATGTCATAGACCCGGAGAAGTGCATCGGCTGCGGAGCTTGCGTAAATTCCTGCAAGTTCGATGCGATCATTAAGAAGAATTAGGAGGTCAGGAGATATGGAAAAGGTAAATGTAACGATCAACGGGATACCCGTCAGTGTCCCGAAGGACTATACCGTACTGCTGGCCGCAAGAGAAGCGGGAGTGGACATCCCCACCCTTTGTTATCTGAAGGATATAAACGAGATCGCGGCCTGCCGTGTGTGCGTGGTGGAAGCGGACATCAACGGCGTTCCCGTGCGGAACCTGCCGGCTTCCTGCGTATTGCAGGTAGCAGAGGGCATGAACGTGCGCACCAACACCCCCGCCGTGCGGAAGGCGGTACGCACCAACGTGGAGCTGATCCTGGCCAACCATAACCGGGAATGCACCACCTGCAAGCGGAACCGGAACTGCGAGCTGCAGAAGCTCTGCGACGAGCTGGGCATAGAGGACGTCCGCTACGAAGGAGATAAGAGAGAGGGCAAGATAGACGCTCTGTCCCACTCCATTGTGAGAGACCCCAGCAAATGCATCCTCTGCGGCCGCTGCGTCAGCACCTGCAAGAACGTCCAGGGCATCGGCGTGCTGGACTTCACCAAGAGAGGCTTCAAAACAGAAGTGGCCCCGGCTTTCGGCTTCAGCATGAGAGATGTGGACTGCGTCTACTGCGGCCAGTGCATAGAGGCCTGCCCGGTGGCGGCCCTCCACGAGAGAGATTACATCGAGGAAGTCTGGGCGGCCATAGACGACCCCACAAAGCATGTGGTGGTGCAGACCGCACCGGCGGTGCGGGCCTCCCTGGGCGAAGAGTTCGGTCTGCCTGTGGGCACCCCCGTCACCGGAAAAATGGTGGCGGCCCTGCGGCGGCTGGGCTTCGATAAGGTATTCGATACCAACTTCTCCGCAGACCTGACCATCATGGAGGAAGGGACAGAGTTCTTAGGCAGAGTCACCGGCGGCGGCGCCCTGCCCATGATCACCTCCTGCTCCCCCGGCTGGATCCGCTTCTGCGAAATGAAGTATCCTGAGTTCCTGCCCAACCTGTCCACCTGCAAATCGCCGCAGCAGATGTTCGGGGCCATTGCCAAGAGCTACTATGCTGAGAAGGCGGGCATAGATCCCAAGGACATCGTCTGCGTATCCATCATGCCCTGCACCTCCAAAAAGACGGAGTGCGCCAGGCCGGAGATGGAAGTGGACGGCATCCGGGATGTAGACTATTCCCTCACCACCAGAGAGCTGGGTGACATGATAAAGCAGGCCCGCCTGCGCTTTGCCGACCTGCCGGACGAAGCGCCGGACAGCATTCTGGGCGAAGGCACCGGCGCCGCCGTCATCTTCGGCGCCACCGGCGGCGTGATGGAAGCGGCCCTGCGGACCGTGGCGGACATCCTCACGGGCAAGGATCTGCCGGATGTGGACTACAAGGTGGTCCGGGGCATTGAAGGCGTCAAGACTGCCGCCGTCACCCTGCCCATCAACGGCGTGGACACGGAGGTCAGAGTGGCCGTGGCCCACGGCACCGCCAATGCGGCCAAGGTGCTGGATGCGGTGAAGGCCGGAGAGCTGGACGTCCACTTCATAGAAGTGATGGCCTGCCCCGGCGGCTGCGTCCACGGCGGCGGCCAGTCCATCGTTTCCGCCAAGGACCGGCTGGATGTGAATCCCAAGGTGAACCGGGCCAACGCCCTGTATTCCGAGGATCTGCGCCTGCCGGAGAGAAAATCCCACAAAAATGCGGAGGTACAGGCCCTCTACGACAACTATCTGAAAGAGCCCAACGGACACCTGTCCCACAAGCTCCTCCACACCCACTACCAGAAGAGAGATACCTACTGCCTGCCTGAATAAGGCCGGCCTCCCCTCTCTGCACCAACCACCAGGGCGCAGCC
>JAUNBO010000077.1:0-3678 GCA_030527065.1 Bacillota bacterium
AATTCTTAGCTGGTCCTGCGGAGGCCCGGCAAACCGCCCCCCTGGCGCCCTATGACTAATCAGCGCCCGCTCAGACCCCCGTTCAGCCGTCAGCCTTTGGCCCTTCCGGCTCCTGCCGCTTTTCCCGCAGCATATGCCTCACCACCGCCGGAAGCTCCGTGTCCCCTTCGCTGTCCTGAAGCAGCTCCAGGGCCTGCTCCCCGGAGAACCAGTCCGCACCCCGTACCTCCGGGATCCCCGGCACAAGCCGGCCCCCGATGCACTCCCCGGGATAAAGTCGTATCCGCCGCCGGTCGCCGGGACGGTTGGAAGAGATCTCCGCCGCCACGCCGCCGGTGATCCGAATCAGAATGCCGGTCTCCTCCCGGGTCTCCCGCACGGCAGCTTCCTCTTCTGTTTCGCCGGGGCGGATATGCCCCTTCGGAAACATCCAGCGCCCGTTCTTTCCTTTTACCAGCAGCACCTGCAGCCCCGATCCCTCTCTGCGCACCACAATGGCCCCCGCCGAATCCGTCTTTTGCCGCCACAGCTTTTTTCTCACCGCTTCAAGGATTTCCCCCTCCATCTCCCGGCAGTTTTCCGGCGTTATCTCATAGAGCTTCACCCGCCTGTGCCTGCGGAGGGCGCCCAGCAGTTCCGGCTGTTCCGGTTCAACGACGCCCAAAATCGGGATCCCTTCGTCCAGGGCGGCCACGACCTTCTGAAAAAACTTCCCGGCGCAGTCTTCCCCGGATCCCGGCGCAGGATAACAGACCAGCAAGTCCGGAAGGCCTTCCTTTTGCCCGATTTGAATCTCCCCTGTACGAAGGGGCTGCAGCTCCTGCAGGATCCGCCGGAGCAGTGCAGGCTTGTCCACCCCGCCCTTTCCTGTTAAAAAGAAATGGTCCGCACTCATCTCTGTCCTCTCATCATTTTTTTATATCATAGCATATCTTAAAACCCTTGCGAAACCCGATTTGTTATTAAAACAGGAATGTGAACCGCAGCGCTCTTTCCGCAGAGCTCAATGTCGTGCGGCGGGACATGTTCATCCTCAGCACAGAAAACCCCGTCCGGGACAATTTTGATGACCGAGAGTATGTTTTTAGTTACTTTTTCACGGGGACGGCCTCTTGAATAGTAATGTTTTTAGTCAAAAAAATAATATTTTTCGTGCATTGTATTGCATTTTTTGTGCAATTATCATATACTATGGGCGTCAAGTGAAAGGAGTTGATCGTATGGCCGGATCCACTACAAATATCAGTATCCGTATGGATACTGAATTGAAAGCCCAGGCGGAAGAGCTGTTTAATGAGCTGGGAATGAATCTGACGACAGCGTTCAACATTTTTGTCCGCCAGTCTCTTCGCGAGGGCGGCATCCCCTTTGGAATCAAAACAGAGCGTCCCAACAAGGAAACTCTTGCAGCCATGCTGGAAGCGGAAAGAATCGCAAAGGATCCCGCTGTAAAAGGCTACACCGATTTGGACCAGCTGTTTGCGGACCTGAAAAAATGAGAAAAACAAAGCTCATCGTTAAGTCAACTACGCAGTTTAAAAAAGATTACAAGCTTGCAATAAAGCGTGGGTTAAAAATCCAACTTCTGGATGATATAGTCGCTGCTCTTTCCATGGGAGAAAATCTCCCGGAAAAAAACAAAGACCACGCCCTCTCAGGCGATTGGGCCGGACACCGGGAATGTCACATCCTGCCGGACTGGCTTTTGATCTACCGCTTGGAAAATGACGTGCTGGTGCTGACCCTCACTCGCACAGGAACCCACGCAGATTTGTTTCAAAAGTAATGCCTTCAGTTGACAGGAGTTCTCGTCAACTGAAGGTACGATTTTTTGTCCACTGAAATTGTTCGTCCGGCCTTTCCGCTACTCCGGGAATTCCCTGTCTATGAGCCGTATCTTGGCCTCCATGTTGACCATAAAGGCTTCCAGCGGCTGTTCCCGCTCCAGAGAGCCGTCCCAGTATTTCACCTTTCCGGCGGCCATGGTCTCCTCCCGGGACAGGCCCTTTTCCCTGCATTCCAGCACAAAATCCTTCAGCTCTTCCGCCACTTCCCTGGCCATGTCCCAGTAGCCCTTTCTGATTTCTTCGCTCACCAGCAGCGTATGGGGAGAATAGATGTATCCGGCGTTCAGTGAACGGCAGAGCTCTATGGAGGCCAGGGCGTCCCCGTACCCGGAAAGGATGGAGGCGTGCATTCCCCGCTGCGGAGAATAGAGGCCGCTGCTTTCGCTGGCCAGCAGGATCCCCTCTTCCTTCAGGAAAAAGCTGAGGCAGCAGTTGGTGTGCCCCGGCGTATTGTACACCTGAAAGACCCGGTCACCCAGAGAAATGCTGTCGCCGGTTCCCACGGCCCGGTCTATCTTCATGTCGCTGTCGCTGTAGGGAGGCAGGACGCCGCCGGCAAAGACGTCCGCCGCTTCCTGGGACAGCCTCCGTATGGTTTCCAAAGCCCCCGGCTTTTCCAGGACGGCCTTTCCATAAGCCGCCCCGTACACCGTCAGCCCCGGCCAGGCCTGCCGCAGATAAGGGACGCCGCCGCAGTGGTCGTAATGGGTGTGTGAAAGCAGCACATAGTCCAGAGACCTGCCCAAAGGCTCCAATTCCTTCTTTATGTTCTCCACCAGCGCCGGCCCGCAGTATGCCATGCCCGCATCATAGACCGCCGTTTTTTCCGAGCCTGTGATGAGCAGCACCTCGCCGCCGGCCCCTCCCGTCACTATACGAAAATCCCCTGGCGTCTCCTGCTTGCGTTCTTCCATTTCGTTCTCCTCCGGACAACGGATGCTCCCCACCGTAAACACCGCCAAGCCTATCCAAATAATAACAAAGCCTATGAACTGGTAAAGATCGAAGGGCTCCCGGAATACGAAGATCCCCAGAAGCAGAGCGATGGACGGGGAAATGTACTCCGTGATCCCCAGGGCCACCAGGCTGATGCGGTTGGCCGCCATGGCAAAAAGGGACAGAGGCAGCGCCGTAAACAAGCCGATGAGAGCCAGCAGCGCCCACTGATAGGGTTGACCGAAGGCCAGGGCCCCCTGCCCCTTCATCTCCTGATATAGGATCACCGCCAGAGCCGCCGGCACCAGGAAAACCGTTTCATAAAAGAGGGCCAGCAGCGCCGGGGCATGAAGCATCTTTTTGATGGCGGTGTACACGGCGAAGGTAAGGGCCAGAGCCAGAGCCACCAGAGGCAGTTTCCCGTAAGAAAAGACCATGACGCCCACGCCGGCACAGGCCAGAAGGAAGGCCGCCAATTTGTACGAGTTGAGCTTTTCCCTGAAAAAGACCACGCCGAATATGCAGATCAGCAGGGGGTCTATGTAATAGCCTATGCTGGTCTGAATGACGAAGCCCGCATTGACGGCCCAGATATAGATGCCCCAGTTGGCGGAGATGACGACGCCGGCCAGGAAAAAGACCCCCAGGGCCTTCTTGTCTTTCAAGGGCTCCTTCATCCGCTTCCAGCCGTACACCTTCAGGTTCACAAAGAACATGAGAAGAGCCACCAGGGTGATCCTGTAAAAAATGATCACCGAGGAAGGGATGGGATCCAGGGACTTCCAGTAAAAGGGCAGAAAGCCCCAGACTGCGGCGCAGGAAACGGCGCAGAGCATCCCTACCTTATATGTATTTTTTGGATCTTGCAGCCAGCGCATTTTGATCTTATCCTTTC
>JAUNBO010000077.1:3778-8583 GCA_030527065.1 Bacillota bacterium
CCGCCGGCCGTTTCTGATGACGGGCCGGCGCGCCTCCCCTCAGGCCCGCAGCTTTTCCAGCAGCCGCTTCATATCCTCCGGCAGCGGAGCCGCCGCCTCCACGGGAACGCCGCTGACAGGATGGCGGAAGGCCAGGTACGAGGCATGAAGGGCCTGCCGCTCTATGTTCCATACGTCCGGGCTGCCGTAGAGGACGTCCCCCACCACCGGATGGCCCAGATGAGCCAGGTGGACCCGTATCTGATGAGTCCGCCCCGTTTCCAGCCGCAGCTCCAGCAGAGTAAACGCCCGGCCAAAGCGCTCCAGCACCTTGTAGTGAGTCACAGAGGGATACCCGTCCTCCCGGACCATCCTGCGGATCTCCCCTTCCTTCGCCAGGTCTATGGGCAAATCCACCACTCCCTCCTCCTCTTCCACCAGGCCCGTCACCACCGCCAGATATTTCTTCTCCACCAGGCCCTGTGCCGCCTGATGTGCGAAATTGTCCTGGCAGTGGGAATTCTTCCCTATGAGCAGCACCCCGGAGGTATCCATATCCAGGCGGTTGATGAAGCGTATCCTGTAGGCCTCTCCCCGCAGCTCCATGTGCCGCTGCACCCCGTTGGCCACCGTATGACAGGCATGTCCTTTTGTGGGATGGCACACGATCCCCGGCTGCTTGTTGAGGATCAGCAGGTCCCGGTCCTCGTAGAGCACCTCCAAGGGGATGTCTTCCGGCGCAAAACCGCTCTTCTCTTCCGGCAGCGCTATGGTGATGCGGTCCCCTGCCCGCCCCTTCTCAAAGAGCCTGACAGGCCTGCCGTTGAGGAACACCCCGCCCCCCTGCTTCAGCTTGCGGAGGAGCCGGGACGATACTCCCATACGACGCTTCAGGAGATCCCTGACAGAGACCTCCTGTTCGCCTTCCTGTATTTCATACGCGAAACGCTCTTCCGTCATCCTTCGTCCCTTATAGCAATTTGGTCTTCACCTTATTCCAGAAATCGTAATTTTCAAAGCGCACCAACCTCACGATCCTGGGCGACAGGTCCAGTATGATCTCTCCCGCTTCTCCGTGACGTTTCTCCTTCCCATCCACCACCATCAAAATGTCCGAGCCCTTGTCCGGCTCTATGCGCACGGAAATGTCCGCCGGCAGCAGGACGCTGGAGGTGAAGGAGCGGTAGGCGGTGGTGTTCATGGGCGCCATGGGGGTGATCTGGAGCAGCTCCAGCCGGGGGTCCACGATGCTTCCGCCCAGAGCATAATTGTACGCCGTGCTTCCCGCAGCAGAGGCAATGAGGACGCCGTCTCCGCTGAATCTCTCGATAAAGCTGCCGCCGATGGAGATGTTCAGATGGACGATCTGGGATCTGTTTCCTTTTATAACCACCTCGTTCAGGCCCAGATACTCTTCTGTATCGCCTTCTCCGCTGTTTTTCACTGCGGCCCGGACCGTCCTCAGGGGCTGGATGCTGTACTCCCCCTTTTTGAAGCGAAAGATGAACTCGTCCAGCTGGCTGGGGTGAAGCTCCTGGAAAAAGCCCAGATGTCCGGTGTTGATCCCCACAAAGGGCAGCTCCGGAAAGCTGTATTTTCGCAGGGCCGACAGCAGCGTGCCGTCTCCCCCCACGCAGACGATGAGCCTGGTCTTTTCCGAAAAGCGCCCGGGGACGGTGAAGCCGCTCTTCTCCAGCTTCACCTTCAACAGTTCCCCCGTTTCCCGGGAAAAATGATCCTCGTTGGTGAAAATATGGACGTGGCCGCCTTCCACGGCTTCAACAGTATAAAAATCCTGCTGCTTCATCTGCTTTTCCTCCATGCCCCGGGGACCTTCACCGGGCTCCGCAGCCGGTCCTTTTTCCGGCCCTCCGCCGCCGCATCGCACTCATTCTACACCAGTGTTTCCAATTCCACAAGGAGTTTCTCAAAAGTCTTCATGGCCCGCTCCACCGGCTCCGGCTTGCTCATATCCACCCCGGCCCCCCTCAAAAGGTCCATGGGATAATTGCTGCTCCCGGAGCGGAGGAATTTGATGTAGGCCTCTACTGCCGGCGCTCCCTCTTCCAGGATCTCCTCCGCCAGCGCCGCCGCCGCAGAGTACCCCGTAGCGTACTTATACACATAAAAGGCCCTGTAAAAATGGGGAATCCTGGCCCATTCCATGGAAATCTGCGGGTCGCAGAAGGCTTCTTCGCCAAAGTATTTCCGGTTCAGCTTCCCATATTCCTCCGAAAGCCATTCCGCAGTCAGGACGCCGCCCTCCTCCACCGTCTGGTGGGTGAGCTGTTCAAATTCCGCAAACATGGTCTGCCTGAACACGGTCCCCCGGAATGCGTCCGCATAGAGATTCAGGAGATATTTCCGCCGCAGAGGATCCTTTTCCTTGTCCAGCATATGGCGCATCAGCAGGTTTTCATTCACCGTGGAAGCCACCTCGGCGGTGAAGATGCTGTGATCTCCGTAAACGAAGGGCTGGTTCTTCCTGGTATAATAGGAATGCATGGAATGCCCCATTTCATGGGCGACGGTGAACACGTCCTTTAATGTGTCGTCGTAGTTGAGGAGGATGTAGGGCATGCTGTCGTAGCAGCCGAAGGAATAGGCGCCGCTGGTCTTCCCCTGGTTTTCATACACGTCTATCCAGCGGGAGGACAGCCCTGTTTCCATGGCGGCCAGATATTCTTCTCCCAAAGGAGTAAGCCCTTCCCGGATCAGCTCCAGCGCCTTTTCATAGGGCACCTTCTCCCTGGGCAGCTCCGCCAGGGGCACATACATATCATACATGTGCAGCTCTTTCAGCCCCAGAGCTTTCTTCCGCAGCTTCACATAGCGGTGGAACAGGGGCAAAGCCTTGTTCACCGTATCCACCAGGCTGTCATAAACAGATATCGGGACATTGTCCGCCGACAGGGCCGCCGCCCTGGCAGAAGGATATTTTCGGATGCGGGCTGTTACTGCGTCCACCTTGGTATTGTAGCTGTAGGTAGCGGCCAGAGTATTCTTCTGCTTTTCATAAGCTTCATAGAGATGCTCGAAGGCCTCCCGGCGCACCCGGCGGTCCCGGGACTCCAGCAGGCTGATGTAGCGGCCATGAGTCACCTCCACCTCCTCCCCTTCTTCGTCCCGGATGGAGCCGAAGCGGATGTCGGCGTTGTTCAGCATGGTGAAAATTTCCTGGGTGGCGCCGGTGACCTCGCTCATCTGGGCCAGAAGGCTTTCCTCCGCCGCCGACAGCACATGGGCCTTTTCCCTCAGAATTTCATCTACGAGGTGCCCGTAGATCTGCAGCCTTTTTTCTCCCCTGAAAAAGTCCTTCAACCTTTCCTCCGGCACCTCCAGCAGCTCCGGCGTAAAGAAGGAGGCAGCGGCTGCGGCTCTGGACATCAGGACTCCCGCCCGGTCGCACATGGACTGGTACTTTGCCACCCGGTTGTCCTCGTCCCGGCGCATCCGGGCATAGACATAAAGCCGCTCCAGCTTCTGCCAGAGTGCATCCCGGGCCCGAAGCGCCGCCAACAACATGTCCGCCCCTTCCCCCAGCCGGCCCGAATAGCCGCCGAAGGCCTCCATCATGCTCTGAACTTCCTTATAGTCCTGCTCCCAGGCTTCTTCTTCAGGGTACATATCCTCTATGTCCCACTTATAACAGGACTCTATCTGGTTCCGCTCTCTCAATTTTTTCTTTTCTCCCATGGTTTCTCCCTATCGTATGCCGATAACCCACCCGGAAATTTGGGGAACTATAGCTTCTTCTCTTTATTCTATCAATTCTCCTGTGGTCTCAAACATGGTTTTTACACCCTGCGCTCAGGGACCGCCCGGGAGACGCCCGTGGTGACGGCCCGGGCGAGGGCCTTTACACCCTGCGCCTCCGGGACCGCCCTCCCGGAGGATCCTCAACAGGGCGGGCGTCTCTTTTACACCTTTCGCCCCGGGGCTGTCTCCTGTGACGAAGACTTCACCCGCTTCCCGCAGGCTTCTATGGACCGCTCCGCCAGGGTCTCCATGGCGTCGGTGTAGAAGTCCGGCAGGTGGTAGAGCTCTTTGAATACGGAGAGCTCTGTGCAGGCCAGAATGGCTCCCTTGCAGCCTCCGGCGGCCAACTCTCCTTCTATGGCGATGAAATCGTTGTAGTCTATGGGCTTGCCGCCCTTTATGCCGTCGTAGATGATCTTCATCACCAGAGCCTGGGCTTCCGGCGAAGGTACGGCCCATTCCAGTCCCACGGCCTGGCAGGCCCTTTGGTACAGGCCGCTCTGAACCGTGCCGTCTGTGGCCAGGATCCCCACCTTCCGCACCTTTCTTGGCCCGGCGGCCACGGCGGCGGCGGCTTCCTTCACCATGTTGACCAGAGGGATTTCCAGCTCCTCCTGCAGCCGCTCCGCAAAGAGGTGGGAGGTGTTGCAGGGGATGGCAATGGCCGCCGCCCCGTTTTCCTCCAGCCACCTGGCGTCTGCCAGCAAAAGCTGAAAGACCTTCTCTCCCTCCCCCGACAGGATGGCCTGGGTCCGGTCCGGCATGGAGGCATGATTCAAAAGGATCATGTTCACATGGTCCTGGTCACACTCCGCTTCTGTCTTATCTATGACCTGCCTGTAAAACAGCTGAGTGGCCAAAGGCCCCATGCCGCCGATGACGCCCAGTATCTTTTCTTCCCCTCTCCACATGGGCCTTCCCTCCTTGTTCCGATTTCCTCTTATTATAGACTATCTTTCCGTCCGCCGCAAGAAAAAGCCGCAGAGCGTGGGCGTCACATTTTGCGTTAAAAAAGTAAAAAGGCGGGCATAATTAGCTTGACACATAACCGGGGACGGATGTATAAT
>JAUNBO010000226.1 GCA_030527065.1 Bacillota bacterium
TATACCCCATACCCGCAGACAGGAAAGCCGGGAGAGCAAGCAGCCCGCCCGGCTTTTTCACTATTTTCACAGCAGGTGATGTTTATGGATTGGTTTCCGCTTTTCAACTCCCTCAGGATCGCCGCCATTTCCACGGTGGTCATCTTCTTCGGCGGCATCTGCGCCGCCCACTACATCGCCAGGACCCCCCGGCTGGTGAAGGGCGTCCTGGACGTGATCCTCACCCTGCCCCTGGTGCTTCCCCCCACGGTGGTGGGCTATCTGCTCCTGGTGGTCCTGGGCCCCCGGCGGATCGTGGGCTCCTGGTTCCTGGAGCTTTTTGACGTCAGGCTGGTGATGACCTGGTGGAGCGCCATCTTCGCCACGGTGGTGGTATCCTTCCCCCTGATGTACCGCACCGCCCGGGGAGCCTTCGAAGCCTTTGACGAGACCCTGGCCTGGTCCGGGAAGACCCTGGGCCTCAGCAACAGCTATATTTTCTGGCGCATCCGCATGCCCGCCTGCAGCCAGGGCATCCTTGCGGGGACGGTGCTGGCCTTCGCCCGGGCCCTGGGGGAATACGGCGCCACCAGCATGATAGCAGGCTACACCCCCGGCAAGACCGCCACCATCTCCACCACGGTATACCAGCTCTGGCGCACCAACAACGACGAGCTGGCCTTCAAATGGGTGCTGGTGAACATCGCCATTTCTGCCGTGGTCCTGCTGACGGTGAACATCCTGGAAAAGAGGAACCGGGAAAGCCGGAAAGGTCCCGGCATAACGACAAGGGGAGGGGTGTAAATGGGACTTCTTGTAGACGTCAAAAAGACATTGGGCCCCTTTCATCTGGACGTGAGCTTTGAGGCGGAGGATGAGATCCTGGCCCTGCTGGGAGCCTCCGGCTGCGGCAAGAGCATGACCCTGAAATGCATCGCCGGCATAGAGAAGCCCGACCGGGGCCGCATCGTCCTCAACGGCCGGGTCCTCTTCGATTCAGAAAAGAAGATCAACCTTACGCCCCAGGAACGGCAGGTGGGCTACCTGTTCCAGCAGTACGCCCTGTTCCCAAACATGACGGTGACAAAAAACATCGCCGCCGGCGCCCGGCGTCTGCCCAAAGAGCGGCAGGCCGGGGCGGTGACGGACATCATACGGAAATTCCACCTGGAGGGCCTGGAAAACAAACGCCCGGCCCAGCTTTCCGGCGGCCAGCAGCAGCGGGTGGCCCTGGCCCGCATCCTGGTCAACGAGCCGGAGCTCCTTCTCCTGGACGAGCCCTTCTCCGCCCTGGACAGCTTCCTGAAATGGCAGCTGGAGCTGGAGCTGATGGACATGCTCTCCCTTTACGGCGGCACCACGGTCTACGTCTCCCACGACAGAGACGAGGTCTACCGCATCTGCGACAGCATCTGCGTCCTCTCCGACGGAAAGAGCCAGGCCAAGGGCCCTGTGGAGAAGCTGTTCCGGGCCCCGGAGACCCTGGCCGCCAGCCTGCTTTCCGGGTGTAAAAACTACTCCCGCATCC
>JAUNBO010000078.1:0-4740 GCA_030527065.1 Bacillota bacterium
ATGGTAGCGGCGAGTGGAGTCGAACCACCGACCTTCCGGGTATGAACCGGACGCTCTAACCAACTAAGCTACACCGCCATATTTGCTGCAAGCGATTTGCCGCAATATTGATATTACCATCGCATAACCCTCCTGTCAAGCAGTTTTTCCCGTTCCGCCAGGGTTATTCCCGATATCGAAAAGGCCCGGTCTGAAAGCATGCCCGTTCCCTGCAAACCCTGTTTTTCGGCTTTTCTTCCTGCGCCGGTCCGCCAACGAATCTCTCTTAAAAAGGCTCTGCGCATGCCGCTTCTCACAGGAGCTTCCGGCACATTCTCCACCAAAAAGGACCGCTCCGAAAAGCGGCCCCTTTATCAGTCAGATTTGCAAGCTTCTCAATACCCGCTGAACATGGTCAGCATGACTCCCGCCGCCACAGCCGAGCCGATGACGCCCGCCACATTGGGCCCCATGGCGTGCATCAGCAGGAAGTTGCCGGGCAGACATTCCTGCCCCACCTTCTGCGACACGCGGGCCGCCATAGGTACTGCGGAAACGCCGGCGGAGCCGATGAGAGGATTGATGCTGCCGTGGGTGAATACATTCATGAGCTTTGCCAGCAGCACGCCGGCAGCGGTTCCCACCATAAAAGCGAACACGCCCAGGATGAGGATCATCATGGTATCCCAGACCAGGAAGACGGGCCCCTGTGCGGAAGCGCCTACGGAGACGCCCAGCAGGATGGTGACGATATTGATGAGGGCGTTGGCCGCAGTGTCCGACAAGCGGAGGGTACGCCCGGATTCCTTGAACAGATTGCCCAGCATCAGCATGCCTACCAGAGGCGCCGCATCGGGCAGGATCAGCACCACCACTATGGTGACCATGATGGGGAACAGGACTTTCTCCCGCTGGCTCACAGGGCGAAGCTGCTCCATTTTTATGGTCCGCTCTTTTTGAGTGGTAAACAGCTTCATGATGGGAGGCTGGATCACAGGGACCAGGGCCATGTAGGAATAGGCCGCCACCGCTACGGCCCCCAACAGATGGGGCGCCAGCTTTGCCGTCAGGTAAATAGATGTAGGACCGTCGGCGCCGCCGATGATGCCGATGGACGCCGCTTCCTGCGCATTGAATCCGCAAAAGAGAATGGCGCCCAGGAAGCTTGTGAAGATACCGAACTGAGCCGCCGCTCCCAGAAGCAGTGATTTGGGGTTGGCGATGAGGGGACCGAAGTCCGTCATGGCTCCTACGCCCATGAAAATCAGAGGCGGAAGAATGCCCCATTCGTCCAGGAAATAGAAGTAGTGGAAAAGCCCGTGGGCCTCCCCTTCTGCGCCCAGGTCGAAAACGCCGGACATAGGAAGATTGGAAAGCATCATGCCGAAAGCAATGGGGACCAGCAGCAGGGGTTCAAACCCTTTGTTTATGGCCAAATACAGGAGAACCAGAGACACCACGATCATGATGGCGCTCCGGATATCCAGATTGGCGATTCCCATTCCTCCCAAAAAATTCAGAATCGTTTCTCCAAGCATCGCAAAAGACTCCTTTTTCAAAAGAATTCAAGGAGAATTATACAATGCCTTCGGAAAAAAAGCAAATCTTTTTCCGATGTATACATTATTCAACTTTTCTGCGGCCCGCCGGGGAGGAAAAATGTCCCGCCGCCTCTCATTCCATGAAGCTCTGCCGCCTCAGAGGACGCCGCCTCCCCATCAATATTTTAATACCCCCCAAACATGCTGAGCATGACTCCCGCCGCCACGGCGGAACCGATCACTCCGGCCACGTTGGGCCCCATGGCATGCATCAGCAGGAAGTTCCCGGGCAAATACTTCTGCCCCACCACCTGAGATACCCGGGCCGCCATGGGCACGGCGGACACGCCGGCGGAGCCGATGAGCGGATTCACCTTTCCCCGGCTGGCCACATACATCACCTTACCCAGAAGTACGCCTCCCGCCGTTCCGACGATGAAGGCCAGCACTCCCAGAATGAGGATCATGATGGTATCCCAGACCAGGAAGCTGGGTCCCTGGGCAGAGGCTCCTACAGAAACACCCAATAAAATGGTAACGATATTGACCAGCGAATTGGCCGCCGTATCGGAGAGACGCAAGGTCCTTCCGGATTCCTTGAACAGATTGCCCAGCATCAGCATTCCCACCAGAGGCGCCGCAGAGGGCAGGATCAGCACCACTACGATGGTGACCATGATGGGGAAGAGGATCTTCTCCCGCTGACTTACGGGACGGAGCTGCTCCATCTTCACCGTTCTTTCTTTCTGCGTGGTCAGCAGCTTCATCACCGGAGGCTGAATTACGGGCACCAGAGCCATATAGGAATATGCGGCCACGGCCACGGCTCCCAGCAGATGGGGCGCCAGCTTGGCTGTCAGATAGATGGAGGTGGGGCCGTCGGCTCCGCCGATGATGCCGATGGAAGCGGCTTCCTGGGCATTGAATCCGCAGAAGAGGATGGCGCCCAAAAAGCTGGTAAAGATGCCGAACTGCGCAGCAGCTCCCAGGAGCAGGGATTTGGGATATGCGATAAGGGGCCCGAAGTCTGTCATCGCTCCCACGCCCATGAAAATCAGCGGCGGGAGAATGCCCCATTCGTCCAGGAAATAGAAATAGTGGAAGAGCCCGTGGGCCTGGCCTTCCGTCTGGGCCAGATCGAACACCCCGGACATAGGCAAATTGGAAAGCAGCATGCCGAAGGCGATGGGAACCAGCAGCAGAGGCTCAAAGCCCTTGTTGATGGCAAGATAGAGAAACAGCAGGGCAATGAGGATCATGATGGCGCTTCTGACGTCCATCTGGACCAGGCCCATGCTTTTTATGAAATCGATTATGGTTTCCAACAGCATTTGACGTAAACTCCTTTTCCCATATGATACAGTCCCCGGCAGTTCATGCCAAAGGCATTATACTATGTTCCCGAAATAAATGCAATACGCTTTTTTATGTATACAAAACACTTGATTTTTAAAACATGATTTTTATTTTTGTATTTCTTTTTTATCCGGATATCTCCGGCATGCCCTCCTTTTCACGCTTTCTCTTGCATTTCTATGCGAAAGTCCGAAAAATATTTTGCATTCCTCCTCCATAGAATGTATAATACAAAACAGTCGGGCCGCCTTTCGTCCGCGGAATTTCCCGCAGACGGAACGCATATCCGCAGAGTTTATTTATGGAGAGTGTACGACCAATGTTCAAGACTTTTGAGGAGACAAAAAAATACTGCATCGACAACGGCATCCAGATGGTGGATTTCAAGATGATAGACATCCACGGGCGCTGGCGTCACGTCACCCTTCCCACAGACCGCTTCGTCCCGGATACCATGGTTTACGGCATCGGCTTCGACGGCTCCAACTATGGCTTCGCCCCGGTGGAAAAGAGCGATATGATCTTCATCCCGGACCTGACCACGGCGGCCCTGGATACCTTCGTGGAGATCCCCACCCTTTCCATGATAGGAGACGTGAAGGTCATCAACGGCGAAGGACCTCATCCTTTCGATCAGGAGCCCCGGAACGTGGCCCGTCATGCGGAGGAATTCCTTCGCGCCAGCGGCATTGCCGACGAGATGCGCATCGGACCGGAATTTGAATTCCATATTTTCGACAGAGTGGGCTATAACACCAACCCTCACTCCGTAGGCTTCCGGGTGGACACCTCTCAGGCGGAGTGGAATTCCGGCGACAGCGACGGCAATAACCACGGCTACTGCGTGGCCAACAAAGGCGGCTATCACATCACTTCCCCCCATGACGTCACCTACGATCTCCGCAGCAAAATATGTACGCTGCTGGAGGCCAGAGGCGTGCCAGTCAAGTACCATCACCATGAAGTGGGAGGCCCCGGACAGGTGGAGATCGAAACAGAATTCGGCTCCCTGCTGGAAATGGCAGACCGCACCATGATATTGAAATACGTAGTTAAAAATGCAGCGGCGTCGGTAGGCAAAACCGCCACCTTCATGCCCAAGCCTCTCTATGCCGAGGCCGGGAACGGCATGCACGTACATATGCATTTATTCAAGGATGGGAAGCCCCTGTTCTATGATAAGGAAGGATACTCCGGCCTCAGCCTGCTGGCCCACTATTTCATCGGCGGCATCCTGGCCCACGCCCCTTCCCTCTGCGGCTTCACCAATCCCTCCACCAACTCCTTCAAGCGGCTGGTCCCGGGCTATGAAGCGCCGGTGACCATCGGCTATGCCACCGCCAACCGCAGCGCCGTCATCCGCATTCCCGCTTATGCCACCGCGCCGGAGCAGAAGCGCTTTGAGCTGAGGAGCCCCGATGGCACCTGCAATCCCTACTATGCCTATTCCGCCATCCTCATGGCGGGCCTGGACGGAGTGGAGAACCAGATCGACCCCAGAGAGCACGGCTGGGGACCCTACGATTTCAACCTTTACACCCTCTCCCCGGAGGAGAAGGCCAAGATCCACGGCCTGCCCAAGACCCTGGACGAGGCCCTGGACGCCCTGGAGGAAGACCATTATTACCTGACCAAGGGCAATGTGTTCCCGGAAAAGCTCATACAGGTCTGGGTGGACAAAAAACGGTCGGAGGCCCGGAGAGTCAACCAGGTCCCCCACCCCGCCGAGTACGAGCTGTACTACGATCTCTAAACTCACAGGACAAAAAACAGGCAAGGTACGGAGTTTCTTTCTGCTCCGTACCTTTTTATTTATAGATTGTACGCCAGTAGTGGGAGCGGCAAAGCCGGGGCCTGTTGGGGG
>JAUNBO010000078.1:4840-8490 GCA_030527065.1 Bacillota bacterium
GCCCTTTCCACGGTCTCCTGCACCACATCCAGCCGGCCTCCCACCATATCGTAGAACCTCTGCGTAAAACCCTTCACATCTATGTTCATGGCGTCTATGCAGGACAGCAGCTGTTCCAGAGGCTCCCGGCAGATAAAGCCGTTGGTCACCATGACGTTTTTCATGCCCGCCTCCCTTACGGCCCGGGCGCAATCCAGCACGAATTCATAGCCGATCAGGGGCTCGTTATACGTATAGGCCAGACCGATGTTGCCCTTGCTCCGCATCCGGAGGGCCATGGAGACCAGCTGCTCCGGCGTGGTCCTTCCCGGCTCCAGATCCTCCCCGCCGGACATGGATATCCGGCCGTTCTGGCAGAAAGGGCAGCGCAGATTGCAGCCGAAGCTGCCTATGGACAGGATATGGCTCCCCGGGTGAAAACGACGCAAAGGCTTCTTCTCTATGGGGTCCAGGGCCAGAGACGTGACCAGGCCATAGTTGGCGGCGACCACCTTCCCGCCCCGGTTCTCCCGTCCGTTGCAGAAACCCCGCTCTCCCTCTTCCAGCTGACAATGGCGGGGGCAGATCTCACATTTCCCTTTCATCCCTGTTTCCTCCGTGCCTCAGGTATGGCGTACCACCTCAAACCGCTGCATTTTGTATTTTTCCTTCCGGCCGATGCCCGCTTTCTGCAAGGCGATCTCCACCTGCTGCTCCGGCGTGTCCACTCCTTCCAGATTGGGCAGCAGCAGGCCCCGCCGGGGACCGCTGCTGACGATCACCCCATAACGCTTTACATCCAGCTGCTCCATGGAATCTATGGACTCCGGCGGCCGCAGCACATCCACGCTGTAGGTCAGATAGGGCAGCTCCTCTTCCTCCACCGGAGAAAAGCGGGAATCCTGCAAGCCTGCGCTGATGGCGTTGCGCCAGATTTCCAGAGCCACGGACCTTTCCGTAGGCTGTATGGTGCCGATGCAGCCCCGGAGCTGCCCATATTTTTTCAGGGAAACGAACACCCCCGCTTTCTGCCTCAGCATTTCTTCCGGCAATTTCTCCGCCACCTGCTCCGGCAGGGCCGTGGCCTTTCCCTTCTCTATCCTGCTTTCCAGAGAAAGGCGGGCCAGCCGCACATAGGCGTCTTCCCCCTCCCGGCGGGCCGCCGCCGCCGCCAGCTCCTGCTCTTCAAAAAGAAGATCGAAGCGGCGGTCCCGGTCCCTCTCCGTCGGTACGAACCAGGCCACGCCATAGCCTACGCCGAAGGGGCCTTCATAGGAAAGGGCTTCCGCCTCCACCCTTCTTTCATCCAATGCCCCGGCCAGCATCACCAGAGAACGGTAACCGCATTCCCCCGCCCCCTGACACAGGTCCGGCTTCATGGACAGCAGTCGGAGAAAATCCCCGCTGCCGGCGATCTCCATGATCTCTTTATCGAAGGCCGGCCCCTCCGGCGCATAGCTGTAAGGGCCTTCGTCCTTCAGCCGGTGGGACAGGTCGCCGCTGGCGATGAACACCGTCCGCCGGTCCAATTGCTCCGCCAGCTGCGCCACGCATTTTCCCAGGCGGTAATGCTCCGTGACCGAAAAGCCGGAAAGGCTCATCCTCACCAGGCGGTAATCTGTATAAAACTCATTCAGGAAGTGCAGAGGCACCAGGGTCCCATGGTCCAGCTCCCTATCCCGCTCTCCCAGGCCCCCTGCGGCCAGCCCCTCCATGGAAGCGGCCACTGCCAATCCCTCCGCAAAGGGCCGATCGTAAACGGCTTTATATCGGTTCCCGCCCCTGGCGCCAAAAGCAGAAAAATCCCCTTCGGCCCCTTCTCCCGGCGAGATGTGGAAATAGTCCGCATACAGGACGGAATGAGGAGAAGCCACCACCACGGTTTCCGGCTTTAACTCCCCTATCCGCCTCATCACTTCCCGGTAGGCGTCTATGGTCCTTTGAATCGTTTTTTCCCGGCCTCCTCCCACCTCCGGCACTATCATGGGGGGATGGGGCACCAGACATGCTGCGAGCACGCTCATAAAAGCTCCTCCTTCTGTTCATTCAGCCCTTACGGTGTCTTTCATAGCTTACCAGAAACCATCTGTTCAGCGAGCCCGGAAAACAGCGCCGCTTTCCTCCGCTGCTTTCGCCGCTCACTTCCTGAATCTCTCCGGCCCGGTTTTATAAAGATCGTTCCCCGCCGCATCCACCGCCACGATACAGGGGAAATCCTCTACCTCCAGGCGGTAAACGGCCTCGGGCCCCAGATCCTCATAGGCCACCACGGAGGCCTGTTTCACTGAACGGGACAGAATGGCCGCCGCACCGCCGATGGCGGCGAAGTACACGGCGCCGTTTCTGACCATGGCTTCCGTCACCGGCCCGGTCCGCTGCCCCTTCCCTATCATGCCCCGAAGCCCCCGGTCCAATAAGGCCGGCGCATAGGCGTCCATGCGAAAGCTGGTGGTGGGACCGCAGGAGCCGAAGACCCTGGGCGGCCGGGCCGGACAGGGCCCTACATAATAGATCACGTTCCCTTCCAGATCGAAAGGCAGGGCTTCCCCCTTTTCCAGGGCCGCCAGCATCCGCTTGTGAGCCGCATCCCGGGCCGTGTAGATAACGCCGCTGAGAGCCACCATATCTCCCGCCCGCAGGGCTGCCGCTTCTTCCGCCTGCAAGGGCGCCTTCACTTTTTTTACGTTCTCCATGGTCCCTCTCCTAAAGTGAAATTTCCGCACGTCTGGCCGCATGGCAGTTCAGGTTCACCGCCACGGGCAGCTGTGTGATGTGGGTGGGGAAATACTCTATGTGCACCGCCAGAGCCGTAATCCGGCCTCCCAATCCCTGAGGGCCGATGCCCGTGGCGTTGATCTCCTCCAGCAGCTCCGCTTCCAATGCCCCGTATTCCGGATCGGGGTTGGAGTCTCCCAGACGCCGCAGCAGGGCCTGCTTGGACAGGCAGGCCGCCTTGTCCATGGTGCCTCCGATCCCCACTCCCACAATGACGGGGGGACAGGGATTCCCCCCGGCGGCAGTGACGGTTTCCAGAACGAAATCCTTCACTCCCTGAAGGCCCTGGGACGGCACCAGCATTTTCAGCCGCCCCATGTTTTCGCTGCCGCCGCCCTTGGGCAAAAGGGTGATCTTCAGTTTATCGCCGGGAACGACCTCCGTATGCAGCACCGCCGGCGTATTATCTCCGGTGTTCTTCCGCAGGAACACCGGGTCCCCGCAGATGGACTTCCGCAGATATCCCTTTCCATAGCCCCGGCGCACGCCCTCATCCACGGCCTCTGTCAGACTGCCTCCGGCCACGTGGACCTCCTGTCCCAATTCCAGAAAGACCACCGCCGTCCCCGTATCCTGGCAAAGAGCCACCTGCTCCTGCCTGGCATAGCAGACGTTTTCCAGGATCTGATCGAAAATATACCTGCCGAATTCCGACTCCTCCCGCTCCCGGGCCTCCCGGAGAAAGCGTTCCGCATGAGGGTCCAGGTCGTAAGCCGCCTGATAGCAGAGCTTTTCCACCGCCGCCGTTATTTCTGAAGTCAGGATCTCTCTCATGTGCCTCTCCTTCCGCCCCAAAAGATTTATAACATTTTATCACATCTTCGGGCCTTTTGTCCAATGCCGGCGGGGAAAACGGTGAAAAATGGCCCTGTGAAGTTACTTCTCAAGGGGCGCCA
>JAUNBO010000227.1 GCA_030527065.1 Bacillota bacterium
CTGTAAAGGTCTGAATTGCGTTTTTTTTCAAATAATTTGGACGTTTTTGCTGCCGCTCCCAAACTGCTGTGTCATATCGCTTCTCTCAGAGATTGTACGCCGGTAGAGGGAGCGGCAAAGCCGGGGCCTGTTGGGGGATGGCTATGCTTGCCCGTTTTTCGAGCTACAGCTTTTGCGAGCGGGTTTAGAATGCGTGGCTCCCGCGAATGGCCGACCTGTTTGAGCGTCAGCGAGTTGTCGGCCATATCAAAAGCTGGCGAGAAAAACGGTTGCAAGCATCCATTCAACAACACAGACCCTGTCTTGCCGCTCCCTCTACCGGTACATAATGTATGAAAAAAACGCCGGGGAAGAGCGGGGCTCCTCTCCGGCGGATTTTTTTGACCGTCTATTTTTTCTCCTTCTGCAGGAAGCGGATCAGCTGGCTCAGGGTCTCGTTGACCGGCGTTTGCACGCCCAGAGCCGCCCCCTCCCGGACAATGGCGCCGTTTATCATGTCTATCTCTGTCTGGCGGCGGTTCAGGATGTCCTGAAGCATGGAGGACTTGTTGGCGGCGGTGGCCCTGCATACGTCCTTTGTATGGGCCACGGGGTCGGCAAAGCCCAGGGCCACGCCCTTGGCGGCGGCCACTGCCGCCCCTTCCTCCACGGCCTTTTCCAGCAGCCGTTCCGTTTCGGGATGCTCCAGCAATTCCCCGTTGTGCAGGCCGGTAATGGCGGTGAGGGCGTTGATGCCCACATTGACCAGAAGCTTGTCCCACACCAGCCCCAGCACGTTGCCGGAGATCTCCGTTTCCAGCCCGGCCTTTTCCAGCAGGGCTGCCACGGCTTTGATCCTCTCGCTTTCCCGGCCGTCCAGCTCCCCTATGATGGTCTTTCCCTTTCCGGCATGACGCATTTTTCCCGGCCCCAGCATGGTGGCCCCGTGGGCGGTGGTGCCGCCTATGACATTGCTCTCCCCGATCTCTTTTTTGAGGATATCTATGTTCCCCAGGCCGTTTTGCAGGGTAAGGGCCAGGGTATCCGGGCCAAAGACCTCTTTGTTTCCCCGGACCGCCTGTTCCGTAAGGGTGGACTTCACAAAGATGACGGCCAGGTCCGCCGGACCCGCCTCTGAAGCGCTGGTGCAGCCCTTCAGCCCGTTATAGGTCAGGACCTGCCCGTCCTCTTCCATCTGCAGGCCCTTTTCATTGACCGCATCCATATGCTCCTTCCACACGTCCAGAAGGAACACCTGATTTTCCGGCAGAGCGGAGAGCTTGCCTCCATACAGACAACCCATGGCTCCGGCGCCGATGACCGCTATTTTCATTTGATTCGCCTCCGTTTTTCTAAAATGTGAGCTATCGCCCCGTGAAATTCATTGTATCACTTTTCCCCGCAAAAAGAAAGCGGCAGGACCTGCAATCGGCCCCGCCGCCTTGAATGTTACTTCTCACGGAGGCGCCAGGGGGGACGGCCCGCCGGACTGTCCTCGTCCCAGAGAATTTTACGGCTCAACTCAC
>JAUNBO010000079.1:0-1326 GCA_030527065.1 Bacillota bacterium
CAAAAGCTGTAGCTCGAAAAACGGGCAAGCATAGCCATCCCCCAACAGGCCCCGGTCTTGCCGCTCCCACTGCCGGCATACAGTTTATAAAATCAGGGCCATCAGGCCTCCTGCGCCGAAGGCCACTATTGCGCTGCCGGCCCAGATCAGGAGAGCGTCCAGAGGGCCCCTTTCTTTGAAGAGGACCATCACCGAAGCGATGCAGGGAACAAACAGCGTCATGACGGTAAGGGCCACCAGAGTCTGAGGCTGAGTCAGGTCCCCCCGGGAAACCATGGTGTAAAGGCCCGCGGCCCCCAGGTCCCGCTTTATGACGCTCATAAGGAACAGGGTGGCCGTATCCTCCGGCAGATGGAGAAGGCCGGTGGTCAGGGGAGAGAGCCATTGCCGGAGAATGGGGAAGCCGTTGAAATAATTCAGCAGAGAGATGAGCATCCCCCCAATCAGGAACATGGGGCCGGCGTCGGTGAGGAAATGACGGGACTTTCTGGCGGTTTTTTTGAGAGCGTTGGCGGCGGTGGGCAGCCGGAGGGGCGGCAGCGAAAGCAGCAGGTCTGTGGACTGCCCCGGAAGGATGCGGTTGAGAAAGACGCCTAAAACAGAGAAGATGAGCAGCATGGTCCCGGCGTAAAGGGCCAGGTATACCGGCTCCAGGCTGGAAGAGACGGCCAGGATGATGGCGAACTGGGCGGAGCAGGGGACGGCCACGCACAGGAGCACGGAGGCGATGCGCCGCTCCCGCCGGGAGCCTAAAATGCGGGTGGAGACCAGAGCCATGGTAACGCAGCCGAAGCCCAGCAGGATGGGGATCACCGACTTGCCGTTGAGGCCGAAGGCGGAGAAGCTCCGGTCTGAGAGGACGGCGATGCGGGGCAGGACGCCGGAATCCTCAAGAAGGGACATCAGCAGATAGAAGCCCACCACAAGGGGAAGGAGCAGCCCCAGCAGATAGATGGGCACCATGGTCAGGAGGCCGTATTCCCCTATGAGGACACAGCCCCAGAGGCTGTCCGGGTCCAGCCAGTCCGTCATGAGGCCTGTGATCCAGTTATAATACCAGCGGCTCATCACCACCCCTTCGGTAAAGCCGGCTACGGTCTGGGTAAGAAACTTCCCGATGAAGAGGAAGATGACCAGGAGAAGGAGCAGCAGAAGAGGCAGGCCGGTGAAGGGATTCAAGAGCAGTTTGTCCAGGCGGGCCGCCCCGCTGCGGCTTTCCCCGGGATAGCGCAGATGGCGGCCGCAGAGCCGGTCCACGCTGCTTCTCCAGAGCCTGTAGCACTCCTCCCGCTCCGTGGCGCCGGCGCAGAGGGCCGAAGCGCCGGG
>JAUNBO010000079.1:1426-8275 GCA_030527065.1 Bacillota bacterium
GCCGTAAGGCCCATTGATATACTATTTTGCATTTCCGGCTCTTATGACGCTTTTCGGCCCGGAAAACAGGAAAGGACAAAGCGGATGGACACCCAAGTGATCATAGCCCTCGTCATAGTGATCCTGGCTGCGGCAGCCCTGACATTGGCGGCGGTAAGCCTGTTGAAAAAGGAAATAGAGGCCTCCCGGCGGGAGACGGTCCAGGCCGTCCAGAGCGCCGTAAACGGCCTGGGGCAGCTTCTGGCCGACGTCCAGAGGCAGACCGGAGAGCTGCAGGATAAGCGCCTGGCAGAGCTGAACGCACAGCTGACGGAGCGGAACGATACCCTGCAAAAGACCGTCACCTCCATGTTGATGCAGATGGACCAGCGGCTTAAGGGCAGCGCCATGGAGAACGAACAAAAGCTGGAAAACATGCGGACGGCTATGGAAAACCGCCTGACCGCCATTCAGGAAGACAACGGAAAACGTCTGGAGGAAATGCGGGCTACGGTGGACGAGAAGCTGCAGAAAACCCTGGAGACCCGTATCACCCAGTCCTTCCAGCTGGTGAGCCAGCGGCTGGAGGAGGTCTATAAGGGCCTGGGAGAAATGCAGAGCCTGGCCGCAGGCGTGGGAGATCTGAAAAAGGTCCTGTCCAACGTAAAGACCAGGGGCATCCTGGGGGAGATCCAGCTGGGAGCCATTCTGGAGCAGATTCTTTCCCCGGAGCAGTACGAAAAGGACGTCTGCACCAAGGCGGGCTCGGGAGACCGGGTGGAATTTGCCATCAAGCTCCCGGGAGACCAGGAGGGAGTGGTGTACCTGCCCATAGACGCCAAATTCCCCGCCGACGCTTACAGCAAGCTCATGGAAGCCTACGAGGGCGGGAACGGAGCGGAGGTGGAGCTGGCCGCCGTGCAGCTGGTACGGGCCATAAAGACCTCGGCCAAATACATCCACGATAAATACATAGACCCGCCGGGGACCACGGATTTCGGCATCCTCTTCCTGCCCTTTGAAGGGCTCTATGCGGAGGTGGTGCGCCGGGGCCTGGTGGAGGTCCTGCAGCGGGAGTATAAAATCAATATCGCCGGCCCCACCACCATGGCGGCGCTGCTGAACAGCCTGCAGATGGGCTTCAAGACCCTGGCCATCCAAAAGCGCTCCGGAGAGGTCTGGCGCACCCTGGGAGCCGTCCGGACGGAATTCGACAAGTTTGACGAAGTGCTGAAGGCCGCCCAGAAACGCCTTGTGATGGTGAACGAGGACATCGATAAGCTGGTGGGGGTGCGGACCAGAGGCATACGCCGGAAGCTCCGGGACGTGGAAAAGCTTTCCGAGGCGGAAAGCGTCCAGGTGCTGGGAATGGAAGGAGACGGGGGAGAGGACGCCGGCGGGGCCGGCACGGACCCGGAAAGAGACGGGGAAGAAGGGGAATAGAACGAGAGCGCCCTCTGGACCCGGAGCCGGAACCCCCCGTTTTCGGCCTGCCGCCGGAGTGCCGCAAAAAAGTTCAGAACAGGAACAAACGGAATGAGTATCTTTGCCATCGGCGACCTGCACCTGTCTTTGTCCTCGGATAAGCCCATGGACGTCTATGGGGGGCAGTGGGTAGGCCATGTGAAAAAAATAGAAGAAAGCTGGCGCAGGAGCGTGAAGTCTGAGGACGTGGTCATCCTGGCAGGGGATATCTCCTGGGCGCTGAAGCCCGGAGACGCCGCTGCGGACTTGGATTGGATCGCCCGGCTGCCGGGGAAAAAGGTCCTGGTCCGGGGCAATCACGATCTCTGGTGGACCTCTGTCAGCCGCCTGAACGCCCTGCATACGGACATGTATTTCCTGCAGAACACATATTACAAGGCGGGAGATTATGCCATCTGCGGCAGCCGGGGCTGGCTCTGCCCGGGAGACAAGGAGTTCACCGCCCACGATGAAAAGATCTACCGGCGGGAGCTGCTGCGCCTGGGCTTTTCCCTGGAGGCGGCGGCCGGGGCCGGAGAGAAAAATCTCATCGGCGTCCTTCATTATCCCCCCTGCAACGAGGGGCTGGAGGGCTCCGGCTTTACCGAGCTCTTTGAAGAGTACGGCGTGAGGCTGGTGGTCTACGGCCATCTCCATGGAGCCGAGGCCCATAAAAAAGCCCTGGGAGGCTTTTTCCGCGGGGTGGAATACCGTCTGGTAGCCTGCGATCATGTGAATTGCCGGCCTGTGAAACTGATAGAGAACCACGGGGGCCCGGAGCCGGAGACCGCCGCCGTGGAGGGAGCGGAAGAGGAGTAGGATATGAAACGCACCGCCATTATAGTGATAGACAGCCTGGGGATCGGGGCCCTTCCCGACGCAGAGGAATATGGGGACCCGGGGGCCGATACCCTGGGCAGCATCGTAAAGCACTGCCCAAAGCTGGACATTCCCCATCTGCGAAAGCTGGGCCTGGGGAACATAGACGGGGTGAAATGCCTGGAGCCGGAGAAAGACCCTTCCGGGGCCTTCGCCCGCATGGCGGAGCGCTCCAGAGGGAAGGACACCATCACCGGCCACTGGGAGATCGCCGGCCTCTACACCACCGTGCCCTTCAAGACCTTCCCCCGCTTTCCCGACAGCTTCATGGAGGCCTTCGAAAAGGCCATAGGAAGGGGCACGCTGGGGAATTACGCCGCCTCGGGGACGGAGATCATAAAGGAACTGGGGCCGGAGCATAAGGCCACGGGAAAGCCCATCGTCTATACCTCCGCCGACAGCGTTTTTCAGGTGGCGGCGGACAACGCCGTCATCCCTCTGGAGGAGCTTTACCGGATTTGCCAGACGGCCAGGGAAATGCTGGTGGGAGAGCTTCAGGTGGGCCGGGTCATCGCCCGCCCCTATGTGGTGGAGGATGGCGTCTATACCCGGACGGCGGACCGGCGGGATTATGCCGTGTCCCCGCCGGCGGACACGCTGCTGGATCTGGTGAAGGCCACCGGGCAGCCCGTTTACGCCGTGGGGAAGATCACGGACATCTTCAACGGGAAAGGCGTCACCCGGGCGGAGCACACCAAAAGCAATCTGCAGGGCATAGAGCTGACCATAGCTGCCCTGAAAGAAGAAACGGGAGGCCTCATTTTCACCAATCTGGTGGATTTCGACGCCAAGTACGGCCACCGCAGGAATCCGGAGGGTTACGGGGCATGTCTGGAAGAGCTGGACAGCCGGATCCCGGAGCTGCTGGCGGCGGCGGGGCCGGAGGACCTTCTTCTCTTCTGTGCGGACCACGGCAACGACCCCTGCTACAAGGGCTGGGACCACACCAGGGAGTACACCCCCATGCTGGCGGCGGGAAAGCCGCTGCGCCGGGGCGCAAACCTGGGGACCCGGTCCAGCTTTGCGGACATTGCCGCCACCGTGGCGGAATACCTGGGGACCGGGGCGCCGGCCACAGGGGAAAGCTTCCTGCAGGAAATATTGAAGAGCTGAGAGAGGAGCGCCGGCGATGGGAAACAACATGGTGGACATCATCCAGAAAAAAAAGGACGGAGAAGCGCTGAGCCCCGAAGAGATACGATTTTTTGTAGAGGGCTATACGGCAGGGGACATCCCGGATTATCAGGCGTCGGCCCTGCTGATGGCCATCTGCTTCCGGGGCATGGACCGGCAGGAAACCTTTCTGCTGACAGAGGCCATGCGGCTTTCCGGGGACATGGCGGATCTGTCCGCCATAAAAGGGGTGAAGGTGGACAAGCACAGCACCGGCGGGGTGGGGGACAAGACCACCCTGATCGCAGGGCCCCTGGCGGCGGCCTGCGGGGTGCCTGTGGCCAAGATGTCCGGCCGGGGCCTGGGCTTTACCGGGGGAACGGTGGATAAGCTGGAGGCCATTCCCGGCTTCCGCACCACCCTGGAGGCCAGGGAATTCGTGGAGCTGGTGAACCGGCGTGGGATTTCCCTCATAGGGCAGACCGCCCACATCGCTCCGGCGGACAAGAAGCTTTACGCCCTGCGGGACGTCACCGCCACGGTGATGGAACCCAGCCTCATCGCCGCCAGCATCATGAGCAAAAAACTGGCCTCCGGCAGCGACGCCATCGTGCTGGATGTGAAATGCGGCCGGGGCTCTTTCAACGCCACAGAAAAAGACGCGGAAAGGCTGGCCCTTTTGCTGCGGGATCTGGGGCAGGACGGAGGCAAGAGGACCATGGCCCTGGTGACGGACATGGAGCAGCCTCTGGGAAGGGCTGTGGGGAACAGCCTGGAAGTGATAGAGGCCATAGAAACTTTAAAAGGCCGGGGCCCGGAGGACATTACAGAGCTTTCTCTGGTGTTGGCAGGATACATGGTCTATGCCGGAGGCCGGGGGGAGACCCCGGAAGAGGGAAGGCGCAGGGCGGAAGAGGCCCTGCGGAGCGGCGCCGGCCTGGAAAAGCTGGGGCAGCTGATAGAAGGGCAGGGGGGAGACCCCGGAGTGCTGGAGGATTACAGCCTTTTCCCCCGGCCCGTCTGCAAGGCGGAGGCCCGGGCGGAGAAGAAGGGCTTTGTGCAGGGGATAGACGCCAGGGCCGCAGGCGCTGCGTCCCAGCATGCCGGCGCCGGCAGGAAGGCCAAGGGAGACGCAATAGACCTGGCGGCGGGGCTGCTCCTGGGAGCCAAAACCGGGGAGCCGGTGGAGAAGGGCGATCTGCTGGTGACGGCCTGGGCCGCCACGGAGGAAAAGGCGGAGGAAGCGGCGGCGAAGGGGGCGGCGGCCTATGTCATAGGACCGGAGCCTCCTGTTCTCCGTCCCCTGGTCCATTCCGTGGTCCTGTGAACCGCCGTTGTTTTGACAGAAAGGAGAAGAGGATAAGATGAAATTTGCAGCAAGGATGGACCAGTTTCAACCGGGAATTTTTGACGTGCTGGGGAAGCTCCGCAGCCAGCGGCTGGCGGAGGGCAAAAAGGTGTATGATCTTTGGGTGGGGACGCCGGATTTTCCGCCAACGCCCCATGCCATGGCCGCCTTTACGGAAGCGGGAAAGGACCCGGAGATGTATAAGTATTCCCTGGGGGACCTGCCGGAGCTGACCCAGGCGGTGATCGCATGGTACCGGCGGCGCTACGGCGTGGAGCTTTTGCCGGAGGAAATCACCTCTCTCAACGGCTCTCAGGAAGGGATGGCCCATGTGGCCCTGCCCATCTGCGATCCCGGCGATGTGGTCCTGGTCCCGAATCCGGGGTATCCGGTCTTTTCCATAGGTCCCATGCTTTGCGGCGCAAATATCGTGGAATTCCCTCTTTATGAGAAAAACGGCTTTCTGCCGGACTTTGAGGACATTCCGGAGGAAACGGCCCGGGCGGCCAAAATGATAATGGTCTCTTATCCGGCCAATCCGGTGGCGGCGGCGGCGGATATGGCTTTCTATGAAAAGCTGGTGGATTTCTGCAAGAAATATGACGTCATCGCTGTCCACGATAACGCTTATTCGGAGATCGTCCACGACGGCCCGGCAGGGATTTCTTTCCTGGCGGCGAGAGGGGCGAAGGACGTGGGCATAGAGCTCAATTCCCTTTCCAAATCCTATAACCTGACGGGGCTGCGCATTTCCTTTGCCGTGGGCAACCGGGAGATCATCGGAAAGCTGAAAACCGTCCGTTCCCAGATCGATTACGGAGTGCCCTTCCCCGTGCAGAAGGCGGCCATCGCCGCTCTCACCGGGCCCCAGGACTGTCTGGACGCTCTGCGGGAGGGCTACCGGGCCCGCCGGGACGCTCTCTGCAACGGCCTCAAGGCCATAGGCTGGCCCGTGGGCCCTGCGGAAGCCACCATGTTCGTGTGGGTGAAGCTGCCGCCGGGGAGGACGGATTCCTTCGCCTTTGCCAAAGAGCTTCTGGACCGCAGCGGCGTCATGTGTGTGCCGGGAGTGGCTTTCGGCAGCAACGGGGAGGGCTTTGTCCGCTTCGCCCTTACCGTCCCGGTGGAAGAGATCCGCAGCGCTCTGGCGGACATAGACGCCTGCGGCATCCTGAAAGAACAGGCGGAATAGCAGACGGAAGGAAGCAGGCATAAGGAACAGAGGAGCTCGCAGGAAATGGGGCATTCGAAATATACCAGAGAGTTTTATATGGAAAACGTCTTTGTCCATTACAAGACCCTGGCCTGGCGCCTGTATCACATCACACAGGACCCATACCTTGCGGAGGAGTTTGCGCAGGAAGCCATGAGGATCGCCTGGGAGCAGTTGGAGCAATTGCGGGAGCCCCAGAATGCAAAGGCCTGGCTTTTGAAGATCGGGGATAACCTTGCCGCCAGGCATTTCAGGAACAACGCTTCCAGAAAGACCACCAGCCTTGAAACCGCCGCCCTGTCCGCAATAGAAGATGAAAGCGCAGATATCCTGGAGGGCCTGCTCAGGAGGGAGACCTTTCAGGCCATGTGGGCGGCCATGGAGAAGCTTGACGTTAAATATAGAAGGATCATCCAGCTGTATTATTATGAGGAAATGTCCTTGAAAGAGATCGCCCGGGTCCTGGGTCAGAATTATAACACCACCAGGGTACAGCACCATCGGGGCATATTGGAGCTGAGAAAGCTCATGGACGATACAGAGGAGTAGGGAGATGGAGCGGGAAAACGAGAAGGTCTCCGTAGAAAGAGCGCGGGAGCAATTTAAAAATATGATGGATGAGCACCTGGAGCCGGACGCATTTCCTGACGGCACTCCGATGTCGGACCCGGACCTTTCCTTCCTGGACAGGCCGCATCCCAGACGCAAGGCTTCCGCAAGACCGATTTTAAAGGTCGCAGTGATTTTGCTGGCCCTGTTTGTCTGTTCCACCGGAATCGCTCTCTGGATGAATTCCGGATCCGCCGAGGCGTTCAAATTCAATATTGAAAAAAGATTGCTCGAAATGAGATCG
>JAUNBO010000080.1:0-4853 GCA_030527065.1 Bacillota bacterium
GGCGCGGAACACGCGGAGATATTCCTTTGTCACGGCAGACCCCTCCTTTGTTTTTTCCCAGCATACCACATATATCGAAAAATTTCAATGTATGTTCGTTTCAGTTTTTGCGGTTTTAAGCCGAATTGTACCCCTTTGGGCTCTTTTTGCTTCAGGTTCGGATGTATTTCTGTTTCTTGCTGTTTGGTTTTTCGGGGAGTGTCATTTTCAGCAGTCCTTTGTCAATCAAAGGCTTCAAATACGTGCGTGTAAAATAGGTCAGATTAGAGAAACCCGCATATGCACAGATTTCCCGCTTGCTTCTTGCCACCCCGCAGAATGTCAATATCATCTTGGTCACATCTTGGTCTTTATCTTGGTCACTGACTGACTGAGATGTGTGATTGATGTTTTTCAACGTGACAAAAAAGGCTGTTTCCGTTGAACGGAAAACGGGTTTCAGATCGTCGGAATAACCGGGAAGCTTAGCGGTTTCATCAAGTATTTTCCTGATGCCGCTGCCCCTGCGCTCCATAAACTTCATGCGATGAAATAAATCGGCAATAATGGGATTTCGCCGCACGGAATCTATTTCGTCCAGGCGGTAATCCTGGATCGGCTTACTGCGATACATTCCGCCGGGAGAGTAAATCTCCAGACGGTCATCGTACATATCGATATGGACTTCGCTGCCCAATACCAGGTAGTCCCGATGGATCAGCGCATTCACCAGCGCCTCGGTCACGGCCCGTTCTGAATAGTCGGGTTTATCCACCCGATACTGCGCTTTCTTTTCAAACCTGACTTTGGAATTGTTGCGGATGAAGTCGCTTCCGCTTTTCAGCAGATAAATCAAGTTGCCTTCGTACTCTTTGTCGTCCACAGCATCATCGAAGATGGAGCCTTTTGAAAGACCGTTCCAGCGAGTGCAGAATACTCTTGAATTATATACGATGGGTTGGTCTGCCAGCAGCTGTCCGGCATTGGTCAGGAAGCCTTCCTTGTTGGCAAGTCCAAAGGAAACATAATCTGTGGGTTCAAACCGGAGCTTTGTTCTCTCTAAATAAGTTGCTTCCAACAAAGTGAAGCTGTGATCGCTTTTTTTACGGTCGGTGATCAGGGAATCAAAGGTGCGGTTGGTGCCTTTTAAGATAAGTTCTCGAAGAACATAGGACGGCGCAAGCACACTTTCATTTCCGATGCGGATGTATGCTTCTGTAACTCCGTCTGCTTTATAAAAATATGGCGTATCCTGTCCGGAGCAAACCACCAGGGACAGCAGATGTTTTCCCTGCTCTTGCAACGGAGACAGGGTAAATTCCGGCAAAGGCGTGATCCGCTCCTTAATTAAGCGGCTGATGGCTTCTGCAGCTGCCTGAGCGTCTGCCAGACCGACAATGCTGCAATCATCGCTGACGCCAAAAAACAATGTGCCGCCGATGCCGTTTGCAAATGCGCTTACACTTTTCAGCCAGCTTTTTGGTCTCTTCGTTTCAAGCGAGGCCTTGAAATCACATTCCGTTGCTTCTGCGATCAATCTGTCTATCATAAAGAAAGTGCCTCCTGTCCCTTTCTGTCACGCTTGTCCTTCGCCCTGCTTTTGTAAACATTGTGCGGCGGGCCACAAAATGCGGTGAGGCGCATCGGTCGGATGAAGGAAGGCGGGGATGTTTTGTTCAATCGTTTGTATTTCATAGCATACCACTTATTTCCATATGATGCAAGACGTCAGTTCGCAATTTGAAAAACAAAATGCGGCTTATATCCCCGCTGCAGCTGCCGGCAAAAGCTTAAATTTTCTGTTTCCCCATGCAGAAAAGGATTTCTATGATATACTGGAAGGGCAAAGGGGACAGGGGGGATGATTTTGAGCGATAAGATTCTTGTAGTAGACGATGAAAAGGAAATTGCGGACCTGGTAGAGGTGTATCTCAGCAACGAGGGCTACACGGTCATGAAGTTCTATACTGCCGGGGAGGCCCTGGCCTGGGTGGAGAAGGAAGCGCCCAGCCTGGCCATCCTGGATGTGATGCTGCCGGATATGGACGGCTTTGCCCTCTGCCAGCGGATCCGGGAAAAACATCTCTTTCCCATCATCATGCTCACCGCCAGAGTGGAGGATATGGATAAGATAACCGGGCTTACCCTGGGGGCGGACGATTACGTCACCAAGCCCTTCAATCCCCTGGAGCTGGTGGCCCGGGTAAAGACCCAGCTGCGCCGCTGCTTCCGGTATGACAACGGGGCCGCCCGGACGGAAATGGCGGAATACGATTTCTCCGGCCTGTACATCTGCCTGGACAGCCACCGCTGCACCCTGAACGGAGAGGAACTGGCCCTGACGCCGCTGGAATTCAGTATCCTCTGGTACCTCTGCGAGCACCGGGGCCGGGTGGTCTCTTCCGAAGAGCTTTTTGAAGCGGTGTGGGGAGAAAAATCTCTGGACAACAACAATACGGTAATGGCGCACATCGCCCGGCTCCGGGAAAAGATGAAGGAACCTCCCCGGAAGCCCAGGTACGTGAAGACCGTGTGGGGGGTGGGGTATACCATTGAGTGAGCAAGAGAAAAGGGCAGGGAGGAAACGGGCCTTCCGCAGCGCCCTGTCCCGCCGGCTGCTGCTGCAATATTTGGCCGCAATGCTCGGGTTTACGGCAGGCTTCCTGCTGCTGGTGGTCCTGGCCTGGATGCTCTGCACCTGGGTGACCTGGGCTGCCGACAACCCTCTCTACTGGTTCCTGATCTGGATACAGGAGCGCCTTGTGTTCTGGGTGGCCGTCATCCTCCTGGGTGGCTGGGGCCTCATCACCTACCGTCACATCACCAGGCCTCTGAATTATCTGGACGAGCTTGTGACAGCGTCCCGGCAGATGACCCTGTCCGCCGAGCTTCCCATCGTCCTGCCGGAAGCCCTTCAGGACGTCCAGAACGAGCTGAATCTGGTCCGGGAGCAGGGGCTGCGGAACGCCATGGCGGCCAAGGAGGCGGAGCAGCGGAAGAACGACCTCATCGTCTATCTGGCCCACGATCTGAAAACGCCCCTCACCAGCGTGGTGGGCTATCTGACCCTGCTTTCCGAGGAGAAGGAGCTTTCCCCGGAGCTTCGGGCGAAATATACGGGGATCTCGCTGGAAAAGGCTCTGCGGCTGGAGGACCTCATAAACGAGTTCTTCGACATCACCCGCTTCAGCCTCACCCGCCTGAGCCTGGAGCCGGAACGGGTGAACCTGACCCGTATGCTGGAGCAGCTGACCTATGAATTCAATCCCCTTCTGGCAGAAAAGGGGCTGCACTGGGAACTGGAGCTGGAGCCGGAGGTGACGCTGCTCTGCGATCCCGGAAAGCTGGAACGGGTCTTTGACAACCTGATCCGCAATGCCCTGAGCTACAGCTACCCGGACAGCGGCATTTCCCTGTCCTTGTCCCGGGAGGGATACCAGGCGGTCCTCCGTGTGAAGAACCGGGGCCGGACCATCCCCCCGGAAAAGCTGAGCCGTATTTTTGAACAGTTTTACCGTCTGGACCCTTCCCGGAGCACCGGCACCGGCGGCGCAGGGCTGGGCCTGGCCATTGCCAGGGAAATCGTGGAGCTTCACGGCGGGTCCGTCTTTGCGGAAAGCGCCGGCGAGAGCATCCTTTTTACGGTGAAGCTGCCCTGCAAGCCTGCTTCTGCCCCGGATGAAAGAAAACCGTAAGAAAATAAAAAGAAAAACATCACGCTTTCCCGAAAAAAATCACAGACTCCCCCGCCTCTGTTCTGATAGCATAAATGCGTCAAAACAGAGGTTTTTTTCAAAAGGGGGATAAGAGTGTGAAGACAAAGAGATTGAAAGTTGCCGTTATTTTTGGGGGAAGGTCGCCGGAATACGGGATTTCCCTTCAGTCCGCTTACGGGGTCATTTCCAACATGGACCGGGAGAAGTACGAGCCGGTGATGCTGGGCATTACGGAAGAGGGCCGGTGGTTTCATTTTACCGGAGAGCCGGAGGCATTGCCGGAGGACCGCTGGAAGACGCCGGAAAGCTGCGTTCCCGCTCTCATTTCGCCGGACTGCCTGGCCGGGGGCGTGGTGGAGTTGACGGAGGAGGGGCCCCGGGTGGTTCCCGTAGACGTGGCGCTGCCCATCCTTCACGGGAAAAACGGCGAGGACGGCACCATCCAGGGACTTCTGGAGCTGGCGGGCATTCCCGTGGCAGGCTGCGGCGTTCTCAGCTCTGCCCTGTGCATGGACAAGGACCGGGCCCACAAGCTGGCGTCCCTGGCGGGGGTGGAGGCGCCGGCGTCCTTTTTGCTGAAGAGCCCGGCCAGGCTGGAGGAAGCCTTGAAATGGGCGGAGCGGCAGGGATATCCGGTGTTCGTAAAGCCGGTGAAGGCCGGTTCCTCCTATGGGATCACCAGAGTGGAGGGGCGGGAAGGGCTGGCCGTCGCGGTGAAAAGGGCCTTTGGCTATGACGATGAGGTGCTGCTGGAAGAGGCCATCCCTGGCTTTGAGGTGGGCTGCGCCGTTCTGGGAAACGAAGAGCTCATTCTGGGAGCGGTGGACGAGATAGAGCTGGCAGGGGGATTTTTCGATTACAAAGAAAAATATGAAAGGAGCACCGCCGCCATCCATGTTCCCGCCAGGATCCCGGAGGCTGAGGCGGAGGAAATAAAGGAGGCGGCCCGCCGGGTCTATCTGGCCCTGGGTTGCCGGGGCTTTGCCCGGGTGGACCTGTTCCTGACCCCGGAGGGCCGGGTGGTGTTCAACGAGGTCAACACCATTCCCGGGCTGACGGCCTGCAGCCGCTTTCCCAACATGCTGAAGGCGGCGGGCATTTCTTTCACGGAGGCCATCTCCATCATCATTGAACTGGGGGCCGGGGTATGAGCGGGGC
>JAUNBO010000080.1:4953-8225 GCA_030527065.1 Bacillota bacterium
AGCACCCTTATTGCGGCGACGATTCGGAAAAGCGCCTGGTCCCGGTGCCGGGAGAGGACTTTCCCGTATTTCTGGAGCACAGGTGCGCAAGCCTTTTGGAGCTGCTTTTGAAAAGGGTGAAGGCGGGGGAACGGATCGTGCCCGTCAGCGGCTGGCGGTCCCGGACGGAGCAAAGAAAGATCTATGAAGACACGGCGGCGGAAAAGGGACTGGCCTTCACGGAGAAATATGTGGCCCGGCCCGGCCACAGCGAGCACCAGACGGGGCTGGCCATAGACCTGGCGGAGAGGAAGCCTTCCATTGATTTCGTCTGCCCGGACTTCCCCTATCATGGCATTTGCCAGGAATTTCGCAGGCAGGCGCCGGCCTGGGGCTTCATCGAGCGCTATCCCCGGGACAAGGAGGCGGTGACGGGCATAGGCTGGGAGCCCTGGCATTTCCGATATGTAGGCTTTCCCCATGCCCTCATCATGAGCCGGGAAGCTCTCGCCCTGGAAGAGTACCATGTCTTTTTGAAAGAGCATCCCTGGGGACGGCCCCTGGTATTCGAGACCGGCTCCCACTGGATAGAGATTTCCTATATAGAAGCCCTGCCCGGGGGCAGGCTGCCGCCCCTCTCCCTGCCCTCCCCCCATCTGATTTCCGGCAACAATGTGGACGGCTTTGTGGCCACGGTCTGGAGGCAAAAGGCCTGAGACCGGCGGTCAGCTCGAAAATGGCCATAACCCGGGGTGGTTAACTTAAAAATTACCCGGCAGTTAACTTGAAAATTGCCCCTTGACAAACATACCGTACAGTGCTAAAGTGAAACCGTTCATAAAAAAGCAAAAGGCTGAGACCAGAAAGAAGTAAGGCCGTAGGAACGCTACAGAGAGTCGCCGGTTGGTGAGAGGCGCCAGGGGGAATACGGTCCCAATACATTCTGCGAGCTGTCCGCTGAAAGGGCCGGGGGCCCGAGTAGACCGGAACGGGAGCGCCCGTTACAGCGATAAGGTATAGGCCCGCAGCGGCGGGAGTACCTGATAAGGCCGTATTCCGTGAGGGAACGGCGAACTGAGGTGGTACCACGGGAAGCGCATACTCCCGTCCTCTGAGACATCAGAGGGCGGGTTTTTTATGAAGTCCCCCTCCCTCTGAAACGGCCTCCGGCTCCGGCCGGCCGGGCCGCCTGACACAAGACCAAAAGGAGGACTGAAAAAATGATTGCAAAAATTATGATGTTGCTGGTGTTCTTTGCCATAACCATAGGCGTGGGTCTTTATTGCCGCAAGAATGCCACCAACGTAGGAGATTTTGTATTGGGCGGAAGGAACGTGGGCCCCTGGATGAGCGCCTTTTCCTTCGGCACGGCGTATTTCTCCGCCGTGGTGTTTGTGGGCTATGCCGGGCAGTTCGGCTGGAATTTCGGCATGTCTGTCACCTGGATCGGCATCGGCAACGCCCTGGTGGGCAGTCTGTTGGCCTGGGTGGTGCTGGGACGGCGCACCCGTATCATGACCAAGCATCTGGAAGCGTCCACCATGCCGGATTTCTTCGCCAAGCGCTACGACAGCCAGTTGTTGAAAGTAGCGGTCTCCGCCGTTATCTTCCTGTTTCTGATCCCCTATTCGGCCTCGGTCTACAAGGGCCTTTCGGAGCTCTTTGCCATGGCCTTCGGCGTGGACATCACTTACTGCATCATCGTCATGGCGGTGCTTACGGCTTTTTACATCATCTTGGGGGGTTACATCGCAGAGGCCATGAACGACCTGATCCAGGGGGTCATCATGCTTGTGGGCATCGTGGCGGTGGTGGTGGTGGTGATCAATTCCCAGGGGGGTCTTATGGCCGCTGCGGAGAAGCTTTCCCAGGTTCCTTGTGAAAGCAACCCGGCTCTGGAGGGCGCTTACGTTTCCTTCCTGGGGCCGGACCCGCTGCTGCTCCTCAGCGTATTCATTCTCACCAGCCTGGGGACCTGGGGCCTGCCTCAGATGGTCCACAAGTTTTACAGCATACGCAACGAGAAGGCCATACGCATCGGCACGGTGATTTCCACGGTTTTCGCCGCCATCATTGCCGGGGGCAGCTATTTCCTGGGGAGCTTCGGCCGCTTGTTCTACCAGCCGGAGGCCGACGGCCGGGTGGTCTACGACAGCATCATCCCCACCATGCTGGAGAAGGCGCTGCCGGATCTGCTGATAGGGCTGGTGATCATCATGGTGCTGGCGGCTTCCATGTCCACTCTGGCGGCTCTGGTAATGGCGTCCAGCTCCACCTTCACCCTGGACTTCCTGAAAGGGACCCTGGCCCGGAACATGAAGGAAAAGACCTCCATGCTTCTGATCAAAGGCTTCTGTGCCGTCTTTGTGCTGCTGTCCGTCATCATCGCCCTGAATCCCAACAGCCTCATCACTTCCCTTATGTCCCTTTCCTGGGGCGTGTTGGCGGGCTCCTTCCTCGGGCCCTTCCTCTACGGCCTGTTTTGGAAGCGAGCCAACAAGTGGGGCCTGTGGGCCTGCATCATCACGGCCGTCGGCATCAACATGAGCAATCTCATGTGGGCCTGGACGGCGCCGCTGAAGGCCGGCGCCCTGGCCATCGTCCTTTCGCTGGTGGTGGCGCCTCTGGTAAGCCTGCTCACTCCCAGGCTGCCTGGGGATTTTGTGGAAGGGGCGTTCTACTGCTTTGAAGAAAAGGTGGAAGTGGTGATAGAGCAAAAGGCTTTGCTGGTGGAAGAGGAAAGCGAGAAATAAGAAAGCGGCGGGGCTGAAGCCGGGCCCCTGCTGCGGCAGAGCTGAAACCGGGGCTCCTGCTGCGGCAGAGCCCCGGTTTTGGGGCGGCCTGCCGCAAACCATGGCCGGCGCCTTTGGGGCCGGCCGCCCCTTTCCGGCCGGCCTACCGCAAACCATGGCCGGCATCCTTGGGGCCGGCCGCCCCTTTCCGGCCGGCCTACCGCAAAAGATTTCTCTTGCGTTAGAAGCAAGGGCCCGGTTTTGAGCAGGATTGCTGCAACGGAGTTTCGGCGTTGTTGCAGGTCAAGGCCAGATTTTGGGCCCTTTGCTCCAAAAGATTTCTCTTGCGTTAGGAGCAAGGACCCGGATTTAGGGCGGTTTGCTGCAACGTGGGGGTCGATGGTGTTGCAGGTCGGCCCCCGTTTTCGGGCACTTTGCTCCAAAAGATTTCTCTTGCGTTGGGAGCAAGGGCCCGGATTTAGGGCGGTTTGCTGCAACGTGGGGGCCGATGGTGTTGCAGGTCGGCCCCCGTTTTCGGGCACTTTGCTCCAAAAGATTTCT
>JAUNBO010000081.1 GCA_030527065.1 Bacillota bacterium
CATGGACAAGCTGGGACTGAGCCGGCAGGAGTGAAGAAGGGACCGCCTGCGGGCCCGGAAAAGGAGAAAAAAGTGGAAGACAGGGAACTGTTTCTGATGGCGGCGGCAGCGGCGGAAAAGGCCTATGCGCCCTATTCCGGCTTTCGCGTGGGAGCGGCGCTGCTGGCGAAGGACGGCAGGGTCTTTACCGGCGTCAACGTGGAGAACGCCTCTTACGGCGCAGGCATATGCGCTGAGCGCACGGCGGCGGTGAAGGCAGTCTCAGAGGGCTGCCGGGAATTTTCGGCTCTGGCTGTGGCCTCGCCGGATGGGGAAGCCTGGCCCTGCGGGATCTGCCGGCAGTTCCTTTACGAATTCGGAGATACGCTGCGGGTAATTACGGGGCCGGACCCGGAGCAGCTGGAAGCCAGAAATATCACGGAGCTGCTGCCCAAAGGGTTCCGCTTGTAAGGGCGGCCTTGCTCCGCCCCTGTCCGCCGGAATTGTTTTTAAAGAACGGAGTCAGTTATGAAATCAGCCTTTATCGGTATCATAGGCAGGCCCAATGTGGGAAAATCCACCCTGCTCAACGCCATTCTGGGAGAAAAGGTCGCCATTGCCACAGACAAGCCCCAGACCACCAGAAACCGGATCCGGGGCATCTATACCCGCCTGGAGGGGACGGACAGAGACTGCCAGCTGGTGTTCATAGATACCCCCGGCATCCATAATCCCAGGAACAAGCTGGGGAGCTACATGACGGAAACCGCCCTGAACACCATAAGGGAAGTGGACGCGGTCCTCTTTCTCGTGGACGGGCCTCTGGACGGCGCCGGCAACCGGCCCATCGTGGAGCTGCTGGCGGAAACGGAAACCCCCAGGCTGCTGGTCATCAACAAGATAGACAAACTGGAGCCGGAGGAATACAAGACCATCTATGAAGAATACCGGGCCACCGGCGTGTTTGAAGACATCTTCGGCACCTGCGCCAGGACCGGCCGGAACGTGCCTGCCCTGCTGGAACGGGTGGAAGCACTGGCGGCGGAAGGCCCCATGTATTTCCCAGAGGATATGGTGACGGACCATCCGGAGCGCTTTCTGGTGGGAGAGCTCATCCGGGAAAAGGCTCTTTTGTACCTGCAGGAAGAGGTGCCTCACGGCGTCGCCGTGGAAATCGAAAGCTATCAGGAAGAGGAGCGGCTCACCCGCATCGGCGCCGTCATTTACTGTGAGAAGAAGTCCCATAAGGGCATCATCATCGGCAAGGAAGGGAAGAAGCTGAAGGGCATAGGGAAAAGCGCCCGGCTGGAAATAGAAGGGCTGCTGGGGACCAAAGTGTTTCTGGAGCTTTTCGTGAAAGTCAGAGAAAACTGGCGGAACAGCGAGGCTGCCATGGCGTCTTTGGGTTACAAGGAGTAAGGGATGTACACGGAGACCGAGGGCATCGTATTCCGGCAGACGAAGATCATCAACGGCCGCCGGATGATACTGCTCTTTTCCAGACGCTACGGGAAAATCAGCGCCGGCACTTCCGTCACCGAAAAGGGGAAAGGAAAGGCGGCCCTTGCCCTGCGTCCTTTCGTCTACGGCAGGTATGACCTGGCGAAAACCAGAGAAAACTATTTTATCAACGGCGGAGATGTGCTGCGCAGCCACTTTGCCATAGGCGGGGACGTGGACAAGTACATGGCCGCTTCCTATATCATGGAGCTGACGGAAAAGCTGCTGCCGGAAGAGGCCCCGGCCCCGGAGCTGTTTTCACTTCTTCTGGACTTTCTGGACGCCATGGAGAAGCGGAAACAGAAGTTCGGGACCCTGGTTTTGGCCTATCAGGCAAAGGCGCTGCGGTCCTGCGGCAGCTTCCCCCGGCTGGACGCATGCGTGAGCTGCGGCGGGGAAGAACAACTCTGCGCCGTCGGAATCAAGGAAGGAGGGGCCCTCTGTAAAAGCTGCGTTCCGGAGATTTATGAAAATGACAGATTGATTTATAACGCGGAGTTTGATATAGTAAATATATTAAGGTTCCTGAGCGAACAGCCCCTGGATAAGATCGCAGGCCTGGCCCTGGAGGAAGGAGCGGAAAAAACGCTGCGGATGTTGTTGTCAGCCTGGACGGAGGAGTATCTGGGCGTGGGACGCCTGAAGAGCGAGGGCTTTTTCCCGGAACCGGAAAAGAGTTATTGATCCCCATTATATAAAAGGAAAAGGTGGTGTTTTTAATGGAAATCACACTGGAAAAAATCGAACTGGTAAAGGACAGGACCGGCGTCAGCTATAAAGAGGCCAAGGAGGCCCTGGAAGCTGCGGACGGCAGCGTCGTGGACGCTATCATCGCGATCGAAGAGACCATAGACATCAAGGGCAAGGGCAAGGTGAACGAGCAGGCGGCCAAGATCATGGCAAAGGTGAAGGAAGCCGTCAAAAAGGGCAACGTTTCCAAGCTGGTGGTGAAGAAGGACGATGAAACCGTCATGAATCTGCCTCTGAACGTCGGCATCGTCGGCACCGTTCTGGCTCCCGTGGCCATTCTGGCGGGCATCATTACCATCTTCGGTACCAAATGCACCTTTGAGCTGGTAAAGGAAGACGGCAGCGTCATAGATATCACGGAATCCCTTTCCGACACCTTCGACGACGTGGTGGAAAAGAGCAGCGTCATCGTGGACGAGGCCAAGGTGAAAGGCAGCGAAGTCTTTGAGACCATGAAGGAAAAGGCCGGAGAGGCCATCGCCAAGGCCCGCAAGGAGGAGGACTTCTTCTTTGACGACGAAGACGAGGAAGAATGCAAGCCCGAAGATTGTGCCGCCTGCGAGGAAAAGGACACTTGCGAAAAGGCGAAGGATGCGGAGTAATTTCAGGAGAAGCGTGGTAAAATCAATATGGTAGAAAACCTGACTATGGAAAAAATAGTGGCCTTGGCAAAAAACCGGGGCTTTGTGTACCCGGGTTCCGACATTTACGGCGGACTGGCAAATACCTGGGACTACGGCCCTGTGGGCGTGGAGCTGAAAAACAATGTGAAGAAGGCCTGGTGGGACAAATTTGTCCGGGAATCCAAGTATAATGTGGGCCTGGACGCCGCCATCCTCATGAACCCCAAGGCCTGGGTGGCCTCCGGCCACGTAGGCGGATTTGCGGACCCTCTGGTGGATTGCAAAAGCTGCAAAGCCCGTTTCCGGGCCGACAAGCTCATAGAGGATTACATCAAGGAAACCGAAGATATGGCTGTGACCGTGGACGGATGGTCCAACGAGAAACAGCAGGCCTTCATTGCGGAAAAAGCCATCCCCTGCCCCCAGTGCGGAAAGAGCGATTTCACTTCCATCAAGAAGTTCAACCTCATGTTCAAGACCTTCCAGGGAGTAACTGAGGATTCGGCGGCGGAAATCTTCCTGCGGCCGGAGACGGCCCAGGGCATTTTCGTCAACTTCAAGAATGTGGCCCGGACCTCCCGGAAGAAGATCCCCTTCGGCATCGCCCAGGTGGGAAAATCCTTCCGGAACGAAATCACACCCGGGAATTTCACCTTCCGCACCCGGGAATTTGAGCAGATGGAGCTGGAGTTCTTCTGCAAGCCGGGAACGGACCTGGAATGGTTCTCTTACTGGAAGGACTTCTGCGTCAACTGGCTCAGGGCCCTGGGGATGAGGGAAGAGCATCTGCGGCTCAGAGACCACCAGAAGGAAGAGCTGTCCCACTACAGCAACGCCACCACGGACATAGAGTTCCTCTTCCCCTTCGGCTGGGGAGAGCTCTGGGGCATTGCGGACCGGACGGACTTTGATCTGAAGCAGCACATCTCTCATTCCGGCGAGGATATGTCCTACCTGGATCCGGAGACCAATGAAAAATATGTGCCCTACTGCATAGAGCCCTCCCTGGGAGCGGACCGGGTCACCCTGGCCTTCCTGGTGGACGCCTACGATGAAGAAACGGTGACGGACGTCAACGGCAAGGAGGACACCCGGGTGGTGCTGCGCTTCCATCCGGCCCTGGCGCCTTTTAAAGCGGCGGTGCTGCCTCTCACCAAAAAGCAGAAGGATGCGGCGGAGGCCCTTCATCAGGAGCTCTCAAAGGACCTGATGGTGGATTACGACCTGCCGGGAAGCATAGGGAAGCGCTATCGCAGGCAGGACGAGATCGGCACGCCCTTCTGCATCACCGTGGACTTCGATACCGAAGCAGACGGGGCCGTCACCATACGGGACCGGGACAGCATGGAGCAGGTGCGTATGCCCATAGAGCAGGTGAAAGCCTATCTTCAGGAAAAATTAAGATTTTAAGGCGGGAAAGGGCGTAGCCGCGCCGGTATCCCGTGATTTTGCAAAGTGGATTCCTATGCGAATTCACTTTGGTTTTATAAGGCGGATCCTGCCGCCGGGCGGCGGGAACGCTGTGAAGCGTGAAAGAGCGGAAGAGGGCGGAGCCTTTTCCCGCAGGAAAACGATATAAAGGAGAAATGAGAAGATGAGCCAATTTGTGTACTCGTTCAGCGAGGGAAACAAGGAAATGAAGAACCTTTTGGGCGGCAAGGGCGCCAATCTGGCGGAGATGACCAAGATCGGCCTGCCCGTGCCCCAGGGCTTTACTGTTACCACGGAGGCCTGCAAGCGTTACTATCAAGAAAACGGGGAAATCGGCCCGGACATCCGGAAGGAGATCTTTTCCAAGGTCGCAGAGCTGGAAGAGAACACAGGGAAAAAATTCGGCGACAAAAAGAATCCTCTGCTGGTCTCCGTCCGCTCCGGAGCGGTGTTTTCCATGCCGGGGATGATGGATACCATCCTGAACCTGGGCCTGAACGAGGAAACCATGGAGGGTTTGGCGGCCCTGACGGAAAACCCCCGCTTTGCCTGCGACAGCTACAGGCGCTTCATCCAGATGTTCAGCGACGTGGTGCTGGAGATCCCCAAGGCCAAATTCGACGCCATCTTTGAAGGGAAGAAGGAAGAGAAGGGCGTGAAATACGATCTGGGGCTGGAAGCGGAGGACCTGCTGGATATCATAGGAAAATACAAGGCTCTGGTAAAGGCGGAGCTGGGAAGGGAATTTCCCCGGGACCCGGCGGAGCAGCTGATGGAGGCGGTGAAGGCCGTGTTCCGCTCCTGGAACAATGAAAGGGCCATCCTGTACCGGAAGCTGAACAACATCCCGTCGGACCTGGGTACGGCGGTCAACGTCCAGTCCATGGTCTTCGGGAATATGGGAGACAGTTCCGGCACCGGCGTGGCCTTCACAAGAAGCCCGGTGAACGGGGAAAACCGCATCTTCGGGGAATTTCTGGTAAATGCCCAGGGCGAGGATGTGGTGGCGGGCATCCGCACTCCTCAGCCCATTGCGGAGATGGAGGAGGCTTTCCCGGAGGTCTACGCAGAGTTCGCACGCATTGCAGGCATATTGGAGAAGCACTATAAAGACATGCAGGACATGGAGTTCACGGTGGAGCGCAACAAGCTCTACATGCTCCAGACCAGAAGCGGCAAGCGCACTGCGGCGGCGGCCATGAAAATCGCCGTGGACCTGAGAAAGGAAGGCATCATAGATAAGGAGACGGCGGTGCTGCGGCAGGAGGCGGGACAGCTGGATCAGCTTTTGCACCCCACCTTCAATCAGAAGAAGCTGGCGGCGGCCAGGAAGCTGGCCAAGGGCCTGCCTGCGTCTCCCGGAGCGGCCACCGGCGCCATCTACTTCACGGCGGAAGAGGCCGTGGCGGCGGCGGAGCAGGGGATCAAGGCCATTCTGGTCCGGCAGGAGACCTCTCCGGAGGACCTGGCGGGCATGGTGGTGGCCGAGGGCATTCTCACCGCCCGGGGCGGCATGACCTCCCATGCGGCGGTGGTGGCCAGAGGCATGGGGAAATGCTGTGTGGCCGGCTGCGCCAGCATCCAGGTGGATGAAGAAAACAAGGTGATGACCATAGGGAAGAGGCAGTTCCATCAGGGGGATTTCCTCTCTCTGGACGGCACGGAGGGCGTGGTCTACCAGGGCCATGTGGCCACCATAGAGCCGGAACTTTCGGGAGATTTCCAGACCCTCATGAGCTGGGTGGACGAGATCCGCACCCTGCGGATACGCACCAACGCCGACAATCCCAGAGACGCGGCCCAGGCCATCCGCTTCGGAGCCGAGGGCATAGGCCTGTGCCGGACGGAGCATATGTTCTTTGAGGAAGAGCGCATCCCTGCGGTGCGGCGCATGATCCTGGCGGACACTGTGGAGGAACGCAAGGAGGCTCTGGATCTTCTGATGCCCTATCAAAAGGGGGACTTCAAGGGCATTTTTGAAGTGATGGGGGAACGGCCCGTCACCATCCGCCTCCTGGACCCGCCTCTCCATGAATTCCTTCCCCACACGGAAGAGGAGATACAGGAGCTTTCCCGGCAGATCGGCGTTCCGGCGGAGAAGCTGTCCAAAAAGGTAGCGGAGCTCCACGAATTCAATCCCATGCTGGGGCACCGGGGCTGCCGTCTGTGCATCACCTATCCGGAGATCGCAGTGATGCAGGCGGAGGCCATCATCACCGCCGCCATAGAGGTCAACAAGTCCATGGGGCTGAAAATCGTTCCGGAGATCATGATCCCCCTGGTGGGCTTCAAGGCGGAATTCGATTATGTGAAAAAGCTGGTGGTGGATACGGTGGAAGCCGTCATCGCCAGGGAAAAGGCGGATATCAAATATCTGGTGGGGACCATGATAGAGGTGCCCAGAGGCGCCCTGACGGCAGGAGAGATCGCCGAAAGCGCAGAGTTCTTCTCCTTCGGGACCAACGACCTCACCCAGATGACCATGGGCTTTTCCAGAGATGATACGGGCAAGATCATCCGGGAGTACAAGGAAAAGGGCCTTCTGGAGGGAGACCCCTTCCAGAGCATAGACCAGACCGGGGTGGGCCAGCTGATGGAAATGGCCTGCAAGGCGGGAAGGAGCACCCGGCCGGACCTGCACCTGGGGATCTGCGGCGAACACGGCGGCGACCCGGCTTCCATAGAGTTCTGCCACCGGACCGGCCTGGATTATGTATCCTGCTCTCCCTTCCGGGTCCCCATCGCCCGGCTGGCTGCGGCCCAGGCGGCAATCAAAAACAGATAAGAATCAAGAGAACAGTAACAATGGCTTGTCACTGACGCTGACAGGCAAGACACAAACAGAGGCAGAGAGCCGATCACTTTCAAAGCGGTCGGCTCTCTGTTATGCATGAGATCTTCCGTCAGGAGCCGCTCATGCTCTTCAGTTTTCCTAAGGCTTTTTCCAGGCCCCCCACCTCATCGATGAGGCCCATCTCCACCGCTTCCCTGCCGTAAAGGATGGTGCCCACGTCGTTGGCCATATCGTCGGTGGAGCGCATGAGCCGCTCTATGATCTCCCGGTCCGCCCGGGAGGTACGGACGATGAAGTCCGTGATCCGGTCCTGCATCTTGCGGAAATACCCATAGGTCTGCTCCGCCCCGATGATGAGGCCCGTCATGCGGATGGGATGCAGGGTCATGGTGGCGCTTTCCGCTATGAAAGAATAACTGCTGGCGGTGGCCAGGGGAATGCCGATGCTGTGGCCCCCTCCCAGGACCAGGGAGACTGTGGGCTTGGACATGGTGGCCACCAGCTCCGCTATGGCCAGCCCCGCCTCCACATCGCCCCCTACGGTATTGAGGATGGTCAGAAGCCCCTTTACCCGGGGGTTTTCTTCTACCGCCACCAACTGTGGGATCAGGTTTTCGTACTTGGTGGTCTTGTTGTTGGGAGGGAGAGTGGTGTGGCCCTCCACGCTGCCGATGATGGTCAGGTATTGAAAATCACTGTCAAAGCTGAATACGTTATTGAACACCCCGAAATTATCGATGCGCTGTTTTACGTCTTCTTCTTTCGGCGCTTCCTTATCTTCCTTTTCCCGTTCCGGCTCTTCCTCCGGCAGTTCGATCCGCTCTTTCTCGCTCATCTCTTTTCTTCCTTTCTGTTCAGACTGAGTCATAAAAATAGTCTTGCCCAAATATATTGTTTTTAATGACGCAAAGTCGAAAGCGGAAAAGAGGGGAAAGGGCCATGAGATTGAGCGAGGCGGGATATAAGGAAATCGTGGACCTCAGCGATGGCAGCCGTTACGGGGATCTGGCCGGTGCGGAATTCCTGATGGATGAAAACACGGGAAGGATCAAAGCCATCCTCATACCCGGGTATCGCGGGAGGATGGCTTTCCTGGGCGGGAACGACACGGTGTCCATTCCCTGGGAAGCCGTCCG
>JAUNBO010000082.1 GCA_030527065.1 Bacillota bacterium
CTGGCGAGAAAGACGGTTGCAAGCACCCATTCAACAACCAAGACCCGGTCTTGCCACTCCCACTGTCGGCACATAAAGTATAAATTGTACGCTGCTGGAAAATGAATACGACAGGAGGTCCCTTCATGAGAAAGCCCAAAACGTTGCGTCCCGACAGCCATATCGCCCTGGTGGCGCCCTCTTCCCCGGTCTCAGACGAAAAGCTGGCCATGTCCGTAGCTTCTATGGAATTCATCGGTTTGCGATACACCCTTTACCCGTCCTGCACCATGAAACACGGCTATCTCTCCGGCCCCGACGCCCAGCGGGCCCGGGATCTGAACGACGCCTTCGGCGACCCGGATATAGACGGCATTTTCTGCCTCCGGGGAGGCTACGGCGCCACCCGCCTCCTTCCTCTCCTTGACTACGAGACCATACGCCGGAACCCCAAGGTCTTTATCGGCTACAGCGACATTACGGCTCTTCACACCGCCTTTGGCCAGCTTTGCGGCTTTACCACCATCCATTCCCCCATGCCCACCCGGGGCTGGGATACCCTGGACTCTCTCTCCCTGGACCTGCTGAAAAAGGCCCTCTTCTCCGGAAAGCCCGCAGGGCCTGCGCCGGTCCCCCTCCGCCTCCAGCCCGGTCCCCGGGGCGAACCGGCGGGAGAGCCTCTGGCCCCGGAGACCCTGGTCCCCGGTCAGGCCCAAGCCCCCCTCTGCGGCGGCAACCTGTCCCTGCTCACCGCCACCCTGGGCTCCCCCTACGAGATCGACTGCAAAAATAAAATCCTCTTTATAGAGGATGTAGGCGCTCCGCATTATGCAATTGACCGGGACCTGACAGCCCTCTCTCTGGCGGGAAAATTCCGGGATTGCGCCGGACTTATCTTCGGCACTTTTACAGACGTGCCCCCCTTATCCGAAGATGGAGAAGGCAACCTGGAGCTCAGACAGATATTGGAGGAAGTGGCGGCTCCCTGGGGCAAGCCGGCCATCCTGAATTTCCAGGCCGGCCACAGCTATCCCTTCATCACCCTGCCTTTTGGAACAGAGGCTTTCCTGGACGCTTCCTCCGGCGGACTGAACTTCCTGGAAGCGCCCACGGCCTGAGAGCCGCCTTCATTTAATCATATCCGCAGCTCCTGAAAGACCTCTTCCAGGACCGAAGCCCGTTCTTCCTCCGGCAGCTTCATGCCCTCATAAGCCCGGGCCACCAGGGCTGCGCCCTTTTCTGTCAGGGAAATGCGGAAGCGGTAGGTGATGAAATTCCCGGAGTACTCTACCAAGCCCTTTTCCCTCATGATCTTCAGATCGTAGCTGACGTCGTTGAAAAAGGCGTCTTCTATCTGCCGGGGAAAGAAGAGGACCCGTTTCCCCGCCGCCCCGCCGGCCTGACGGTAAACGGTCTTCAATATTTCAAATCTGGAACGGACGCTGGAATTCCTGTCCATAAAACGCTTCCTCTCTTTCTTTCACGACGCTGCGCCCCAGACCCGGGACCAAGGATAAAAACAGTATATCATTTTTTCCGGGGATATGGTACACTGAAAAAAAGAGTTGCCGGAGATTGCTGGACCTGAAAAAGCTTCCCGGCCGACGCCCTTTGAAAGGAGGCCGGTCCCATGTTCGACCCTTTTGACGAATCGGATAAGCGGGAAAAAGAATGGCGGGGAGGGGTCTACCTCACCACCGTGGAAAACAGCCTGGAGGCAGACATTTTGGAGTCCAAGCTCCGCTCCGAGAACATTCCCTGTGTAAAAAAATACCGGGGCGCCAGCAACGCCATGGAGATCCTTATGGGCAGCAACATGGGCTTCGCCATAGACCTTTATGTGCCCAAAGATACCCTGGAGGACGCCAAGAACATCATTGTGGCCATCCCCATCCTTTCCGACGAATTCAGCGAAGATACAGTGATCAGCGACGAAGAACTGGAACGCCAGGCCCTGGAAGCCCGGGACCCGGAGGTCTGAGAAGCATATCTTCAGCTGACAAAAGCGCCGCAGCTCTGCAACAGGCCGCGGCGCTTTTTCTTTGCTTTCCTTCAGACGGGAGCTTCTTCTTACTCAGCCATGGAGCTGTAGCCGAAGAAGTAATAGCCCAGAGGCGTGTAGTACATGCCCTGAAGGCTTTCGTTCATCAGGTGGTAGTTCTTGTAGTAATAGATGGGGGCCAGCGCATGGTCCTGTCCGATGATGATGTCCTCGGCGGCATGCATGGCTGCCATTCTGTCTTCCGGCACGGAGGTGGACTTGGCTTCGGTAATGAGCGCATCGTACTCGGCGTTGGAGTACTGAGCGTCGTTGTTGCCGCCGCCGGTCATCCACATATCCAGGAAGGAAATGGGATCGTTGTAGTCTGCGATCCAGCCGTTACGGGCGATGGAATAGTCTCCGTCCTTCCTCACCTGGAGGAATACGGCCCAGTCCTGATTGGCCATGGTAACGGTGACCCCCAGCTCGGTCTGCCACATATTCTGCAGGGCCTCGCCGATGGCTCTGTGCCTGTCGTCGGTGTTGTAGAGGTACTCTACCAGGGGGAAGCCTTCGCCGTTGGGATAACCGGCTTCCGCCAGCAGCTCTCTGGCTCTCTCGCAGTTGGCTTCATAGTCTTCCGCCGCAGTGCTGTAGTAATCGCCGCCTACGGTACGGAAATCGTCGCCGTCGGCTCCCTCTGCATCGTAGACGCCGGAAGGCACAAAGGCCGTGGCGGCCACTTCGCCGGTGCGGGTGATCTGGTCAATGATGTAATTTCTGTCGATGACCAGGGAGAAGGCCTCTCTCACTCTGGCGTCGTTGAAGGGCTCAAGCTGGTTCTGGAAGCAGACATAGTAGGTGCCTACATAGTCGTCCACCACCAGGACGCCCTGTTCCGTCAGGGCCGGGATCTCGTCCACGGGGACCTGCTGGATGAAGTCCAGCTCTCCGCTGTTGAAGCCCGCCAGCATGGCGTTGGCGTCGTCCATCAGAGCAAAGCGGATGGAATCGGGTCCCAGATTGTCCACATCATAGTGGTTGGGGTTCTTTTCCATGAGGATGTAGGAATTGTGCTCCCACTCCGTCATGGTGTAGGGACCGTTGGAAACATAGGTGGCAGGATCGAAGGTCCACTGGTCGCCGTTGGCTTCGATGACGTCCTGACGGACAGGGAAAGTGGCCGGGAAGGCTACGATCTCTTCAAAGAAGGGGCAGGCATAGGTGAGGGTGACCTCCAGGGTGGACTCGTCCAGAGCCGCTACGCCCAGGGTGGAAGGATCCGCTTCACCGGCCATGATCTCGTTGGCGCCGGCCACCATGTCTATCATGTAGTTGTAATCGGCGGCAGTCTCCGGATTCACCAGCCGCTGCCAGGAATATACGAAGTCCTGAGCGGTGACGGGCTCTCCGTCGGACCAGGTGATGCCCTCTCTCAGGTGGAAGGTGTAGACCATGCCGTCCTCAGACACGTCCCAGGTCTCCGCCTGTCCCGGGGCCAGGGTGGCGTTTCCTTCGCCGTTATCCACCCATTTGATGAGGCCCTCGAAGAGGTGCTGCAGCATGATGGCGCCATCCACGGCGCTGTTCAGCGCAGGGTCGATGGTCTGGGGCTCGGAAGCGAAGCATACGGTGATGGAAAAGCCCTCAGCCGCACCGCTTTCGTCCCCCGCAGGTTCCTCAGTGTCTCCGCCGCCGCAGGCCGCCAGGCTGAACACCAGGCAGAAGGCCAGAGCGAGGATCAAAAACTTTTTCATAAACTTTCTCCTCCTTTTTTGTGTACCGGTCTTTGTGCACCGGTACCATTTAACCGTTTTTTGACGCTTTCCCTCCCTTGGTGGAGAGAAACGCCGCAGAAGCCTCAGCCGGACCGCAAAGCGGTCTCCGCCGGGGTCATCTCTATGCAACACTGCCCGTTTCCGGACAGGGATTGCCTTGAAAAGAGGCCGCTCTCAAGGCGCAGCCCCGGGAGCCTTTTCCGCAGCCGTCTCCGGCCGCCCGGTTTTCAGACGCCGTAAGAGCCTATGATGTGGCAGGCGGCAAAATGATCTTCGCCCACCTCCCGCCACTCCGGCGCTTCCCGGCTGCAACGCTCTTCCGCATAGGGGCAGCGGGTGTGGAAGCGGCAGCCGCCGGGAGGATCCATAGGGCTGGGGATCTCCCCTTCCAGCATGATGCGGCGTCTGGCCCGGCTCTTTTCCGGGTCCGGCACCGGCACTGCGGAAAGCAGGGTCTTTGTATAAGGGTGGAGAGGATTGCGGTAAAGCTCTTTGCTCTCCGCCAGCTCCACCATGCTCCCCAGGTACATCACGCCGATGCGGTCGGAAATGTGCCGTACCACGGAAAGATCGTGGGCGATGAACAGGTAGGTAAGGCCCATCTCGTTCTGCATATCCTCCAGCATATTGACGATCTGAGACTGGATGGATACGTCCAGAGCGGAAATGGGCTCGTCGCAGACGATGAACTCCGGCTCCACGGCCAAAGCCCGGGCAATGCCGATGCGCTGCTGCTGGCCGCCGGAAAACTCATGGGGATAGCGGTTGGAATGCTCGCTGTTCAGCCCCACCTGGACCAGCAGCTCCTGTATCCGCCGCCGGCGGGCTTCCTTTTCCTTATATAGATTATGGATGTCCAGGGCCTCTCCCACGATTTCCCCCACCGTCATGCGGGGGTCCAGAGATGCGGAAGGGTCCTGAAAAATGATTTGCATCTTCCTCCGGAAGGGCAGCATATTGGCCTGAAAAGGCTTGCTGAGGACGGGCTCGCCCCGGGAGTCCTTCTCCCCCGTGGGAAATCCGCCGCTGTCGTAGATCACCTGGTCTCCGTAGGTGATGCGGCCCTCCGTGGGCTCGTGGAGCCTGAGGATGGCCCGGCCCAGAGTGGTTTTTCCACAGCCGGATTCTCCCACCAGGCCGAAGGTTTCTCCCTTCCGTATGAAGAAATCCGCATCCTCCACCGCCTGCACATATTTCTTCTGCATGGCGCCGGTCTTTACGGGAAAATATTTTTTCAGATGCTCCACCCGTATCAGGACGTCCTGCCGGGCAGCCCCGTTCACGCTGTCACTCATCACGGGCCTCCTTCTTGTATTCTTCCATATTCAGGAGCCAGCAGGAGGCCGTATGCCCGGCCCCCACCTCCGTTCTGGGAGGCGCCTTCCGCAGACAGATTTTCATGCAATGCTGGCACCGGGCCCCGAAGGGGCAGCCCTCCGGCGGATTCAGCATGTCCACCGGCGTCCCCTCTATGGGAATGAGCCGCTCGTATTCCATGGCGTCCACCCTGGGCATGGAGCGCAGGAGCCCCTGGGTATACGGGTGAGCCGGACGGTAGAAGATATCGTCCACCGGCCCCTGCTCCACTATTTTCCCTGTATACATGACTGAAACCCGGTGACAGATGTCCGCCACCACTCCCAGATTGTGAGTGATGAAGATGATGGCCATTCCCGTTTTCTGCTGGATGTCCTTCATCAGCTCCAGGATCTGGGCCTGAATGGTGACGTCCAGGGCAGTGGTGGGCTCGTCGGCGATGAGCAGCATGGGGTCGCAGATGAGGCCCATGGCAATCATCACCCGCTGGCGCATGCCGCCGGAAAGCTCATGGGGGTACTGCTTCATCCGCTTCTGCGGATTGTTTATGCCCACCAGCTCCAGCATTTCCACGGCTCTGGCCCGGGCGTCCTGATTGCTGATTTTCTTATGGCAGCGCAGGGCTTCCGTCAGTTGATTTCCAATGGTATAGACCGGGTTCAGGCAGGTCATGGGGTTCTGGAAGATCATGCTGACCCGGTTGCCCCGGAAGTCCTGGATTTCCTTCTTATTGTATGCCAATACGTCCTCGCCGTTGAAGGTGATGGAACCGCCCACCACCCTGCCGGGGCTTTGCAGCAGGCCGATGATGGAATAGGCCTCCACGCTCTTGCCGCTGCCGGACTCTCCCACTATGCCCATCACTTCCCCGTATTTCAGGTCGTAGCTGATGCCGTCCACCGCCTTCACCTCTCCCACCGGAGTGAAGAAGGAGACCTTCAGATCCTTTACTTCCAGCAATGTTTTTTCCTGCATACGCCTCACCCCCTACTTCTTCAGCCGCGGATCCAGAGCGTCCCGCAGGCCGTCTCCGAAGAGATTCAGCGAAAGGATCATCAGGCTCAGCAGCACCGCCGGGATATAGAGACGGTAAGGATAGGAATACATGCCGCCCAGGGCCTCGGAGCACATATCTCCCAGGCTGGTCATGGGCGGAGCCACCCCCACTCCCAGGAAGGAGAGGAAGGACTCCAGGAAGATGGCTGCGGGGATCTGCAGACAGGTGGTGACAATGATCTGGCCGATGCAGTTGGGCCAGAGATGCTTCCGTATGATGCGGCCTTTGGAGGCTCCCAGGGCCCGGGCCGCCGTCACATATTCCTGCTCCTTCAGCATAAGCACCTGGCCCCGGATGATTCTGGCCATACCCACCCAGTAGAGAAGCCCGAAGGCGATGTAGATGGATATGAGGCTGGGTCCCACGCCGGCAAGGGCCTGGGCCAGGGCGCTGTCGCTGCTGTTGAACCAGTCTTGCAGCGGCTGCTTCAGCACCGTTTGCAGGAGCAGCACCACCAGGATCTCCGGGATGGAGTAGATGAGCTCCACGATGCGCATCATGACCGCATCCACCTTGCCTCCCAAAAATCCGGAAACGGAGCCGTAGACCGTGCCGATGACCAGCACTATGACGCTGGCGGTGACCCCTATGGTAAGAGAGATCCGGGTCCCGTACATGGTGCGGAGCAGCATATCCCTCCCCAGCTTATCCGTGCCGAAGGGGTATTCCCAACACGGCGCTATGTTTTCGGCTCCCCGGATCTGGGTGCTGTAATCGTTTTCAAAGAACAGGGGACCGACAAAGGCGAAGAGGAAGATGGCGCCGATGACATAGATCGACACCATAGCCACCTTGTTCCGCTTCAGGCGGCGCCAGGCGTCCTGCCAATAGGAAACGCTGGGACGGCCTTCCATGAAGCTGTCCTTCTCCTCCCTGCTGGCGGCCTCAAAATCGTCCGGCTCATGCCAGGGCAGCCGGGAATTTCCCTCTGCGTCTACCTGGAGACTGGGAAAAGGCAATGCGCCGAAGTACGTTCTCATCATCATGCCTTATTGCCCCCCTTCGACAGGTCCACTCTGGGATCCACTGCTCTGTACAGGATGTCCACCACCAGGGTCATTACCAGAATGAGGGTGGCAAAGAAAATGGTGGTGCCCATAATGATGGGGTAATCCCGGTTCAGGATGCTCTGAATGAAGTAACGGCCCAGACCGGGAATGGTGTACACCGTTTCCACAACGAAGCTGCCGGTGAGTATCCCCGCCAGCAGGGGCCCGAGATAAGTGAGGACGGGGATGAAGGCGTTCCGCAGAGCATGCTTGAAAATGATGTAGGTAGAGGACACGCCCTTGGCTCTGGCCGTCCGTATGTATTCCTGATTGATGACGTCCAGCATGCTGGATCTGGCCAGCCGTCCTATGTAGCACATGGGATAGAAGGCCAGGGCAAAGCACGGCAGGATATAGCTCTTCCAGTCCGGGAGCCCGATGATGGACACCCAGCCCAGCTTTACGCCGAAAATATGCATCAGCACCGAGGCGATGACGAAGCCCGGCACCGAGACCCCCAGGGTGGTGACCACCCGCAGGAAGCTGTCCAGCCCCTTTCCCCGGTGGTAAGCCGCCAGACAGCCTATGGGGACGCCGAAAAGCACCGCCCCGGCAAAGGCGATGACGCCGATCCTGGCGGAGACAGGAAACATTTCCATTATGATGTCCAGCACGGGTCGGTTTTTCTGCATCTTGAAGGACACTCCGAAATCTCCGTGAAGAATGTCCGTCAGATAGTTTTTCAGCTGCACCAGCAGAGGCTTGTCCAGCCCGTATTTGGCTTCCAGGGCCGCCAAGACCTCCGGCGAAGGGGATTTCTCGCTGAGGAAAGGCCCGCCGGGCACGAGATTCATCAGCAGAAACGTAATGCATGTGATCAGCAAAAGCACTACGATGGCTTGTGCGATCCTTCCGCACACATATTTTGTCATACTACGACTCTCCTACGTGAAACAAAAAGTGGAGGTGCCGAAAGACTCTTTATCATTCCTGAAATAACCTCTTTCTTTCAACATTTCCCACTCGCAATATACACAGTGTATATTAGAATCGCCCGAAAGTCAACCCTAAAGTGTCGAAGCGGCCGGCCCGCTGTATAAA